>NZ_BAABIW010000013.1:0-7908 GCF_039542985.1 Terrabacter aeriphilus | reverse complement strand
TCTTCGCCGCGCTGCTAGCCTCCGAAAGTCCGTCCTTGTTGCGACGTTGACTAGAACCCGCCCCGTCGAGGCGGGGTCCATTTTCAGCCGCCGTTGACAGTCAGGAACCTCGACAAAGAACAAACGAGGCCTGCCTCTGCCAAGGCCGACCCCGCCATGAACAGGGAGGGCAATCATGTTCGAGACATACGATACGACTTCAGACCGACAGGACCAGTTCTCGAAGCGGAACGCACTCAAGGCGTACGCGGTGCTGGTCCACGGCCCCTCGATCCGTACACGCGTCTACACCACCTTGGCCGGTGCCGAAAGGGCAGTCGCCCGGGCGCGAGCGCGCGGAGAGTGGGTGGAGATGTGCTTGGTCCGGCTCGTGCCGGCCCGTGGGAGGCTCTCGTGGATCTCCTGACCGCGGCGCTCGCCCTTGTCGGGAACGGCTGGGAAGTCATGCCCCTGCAGGGGAAGATTCCGCTGACCCGGCACGGCCTATATGACGCCAGCTCCTCTCGTGAGCAGATCGAGAAGTGGTGGCGCCGTTGGCCCAAGGCCAACATCGGAGGCGTGGTGCCGCGCTCGGTCCTAGTGCTCGACATCGACCCACGCAACGGCGGCGACCGAGGCTGGGAGGAGCTGGTGCACGGTCGCAGCGTCCCGGAGACGCTGACGTCGATGTCGGGCCGTGGGGACGGAGGGAGGCACCTCTACTTCCAGCGGCCAGCGGGCCAACTGAGCCGGCAGCACCTTCCGGTCGGCATCGACCTCAAGACCAACGGCTACTGCGTGCTGCCGCCCAGCGTCCACCCTGCCACCGGAGGAGCGTACGAGTGGCACAACGGCCCCATCGCCCCCCTTCCGACCTGGCTGCGGGAGGTCCTGCGCCCGCCGTGTGTCAGCAGGCCTGCTCCGACGGTCAGGCCTGTGTCCGGCTCGCTGCGGCACCTGGTTCACTTCGTCGCCTCCCAGGCGCCGGGCAACCGCAACGCTGCCCTCTACTGGGCAAGCCGCAGGGCGTTGAACCTCGGGGTTCTCGACCAGACAGCCGAGGACCTGGTGGACGCCGCTGTGCGAGCAGGCGAGGCAGAGGTGGCGGCGCGACGGACCGTGGCCAGCGCGCGGAAGGCGAGGCCGGCATGAGCGCCGTCCCAGATCTGCGAGTGGTGCAGGAGCTCGACGAGGATCCCGCAGGGCTGCTCCTATCGGTAGAGAGGTGCCTTCGCCGATACTGCGTCCTACCGAGCGAGCATGCCTACGTGGCGGTTGCCCTCTGGGTCGCCACGACACACGTTCTCCCTGCCTTCGACTACGCGCCGCGGTTGGTGGCTCGGTCCGCGGAGAAGCGGTCCGGCGAGTCTCGCCTCGTCGAGGTCGTCGCCGGCTTGGTTCACTCGCCGCTGCGCACTGTCAACGTGTCCGCCCCGTACATCTTCCGTTCACTCGGCGTGGACCATCCCCCGACGATCCTGCTCGATGAGGCGGACGCGTTGTTCGGCACGAAGGTCAAGGCCGAGCAGAACGAGGACCTCCGGGGACTGCTCAACGCCGGTCACCAGCGAGGCCTCACGTACGGCCGGTGTGAAGGGCCGAACAGGGTGCCGACCGACTTCCCGACATTCGCGATGGCGCTTGTCGCCGGCATCGGGAGCATGCCGGACACGATCGAGGACCGCGCGGTCGTTCTCGCGATGCGACGCCGCAAGGACAGCGAGGTCGTCTCCTCCTTCCGTCAGAAGCGGGACGGTCCAGGTCTCGAGACCTTGAGGGACCGGCTACACGACTGGGGCGAAGAGGCCGTGAGCCAGCTCGAAGGAGCGGAGCCGACGATGCCGCCTGGAGTGGACGACCGAGCCGCGGACACCTGGGAGCCGCTCCTCGCGGTCGCAGACTGCGTGGGGGGTGACTGGCCCGACCGAGCCCGAGCAGCAGCGACCCACTTCGTCCTCGCCACCGAAGACGACGACCAAGCCCAGTCGATCGGCGTGCAGCTACTTGCTGACATCCGGCGCGTCTTTGAGAAGTTCGACGACTCCGAGATCAGTTCCCATCGGCTTGTCCACGCGCTCGAGGATGACGACGCCGCGCCATGGGGAGACATGAACCTCAACCCGTCGAAGCTTGGCAGGCACCTCGCGCGCTACGGCATACGAACGGGACACACGAGGGACAAGAGCAAACGAGTCTACCGCCGTGAGGACTTCGAGGACGCGTGGGAGCGGTACCTACCGAGCAGCCCGGCTCCTGCTGCGGAGGAGCTGCAACAGAGCCCACCGACCACCTGAGAGCACCTCGCCCACACGGCGCGGCCCAGCGACCCGGACACCTTGCACGGTGTCCGGGTCGCGATGGGTGTCCAGACGTCCACGCACGTCAGAGGCGCACGGACAGCATGGGACGGGGCTGGACGCCGTCTGGCGGCACATCCTGACGCCCGTCATGCCGCGTGCCGTCGCGCCGTGGCAGGCACGCGCCCTCCACGTTCGCCGGAAGGCGTCCTATGCCGTCCCGTAGCGTCCGCATGGCGCTGACGTGCACGAACGTGCGGACGCCCATGTCGCCGACGGACGCCCTGAAGCCGTCCGGGCCGGGCGCGACTCGCATCCTCGTGCCCCGCCATCCCAGAAGTGCAAGGTGAGCGACGTGGCTGTCGTGTCGCTTCACTCACCCGTCGCTCTGGCGCGACCCGTCGATGACCTGTCCCCATCCGGGGTGAAGAACCTAGTTTGGGAGCCGAAGTGGGACGGGTACCGGGCGCTCGTCGGCGGCGGGAAGATCTTCTCCCGCAACGGCACCAACCTCACGCCCCTGTTCCCCGACCTCACGCCGGCCCTTGCCTCCCGGCTTCCGGATGACCTTGTGCTGGATGAAGAGGTCCTCGCGTGGGATCCGGCTGCCGGCCGGCTCGACTTCGAGGGCTTGCAGGCCCGGATGACCGCCGGTCGGCGGATCCGCACGGTCGCCGCCCGACGCCCTGCCCAACTCGTCGTCTTCGACGTCCTCGCGGCCGGATCGGAGGATCTTCGCGGCCGTCCTCTCCAGGATCGTCGGACCGTGCTCGAGCAGGCCCTGGCGGGGATGGCGTCGCCCATCGTGCTGTGTCAGCAGACCGACGACGTGGCCTTGGCCAGAAAGTGGTTCCACACGCTCACCGCTGGCGGCATCGAGGGCCTGGTCATCAAGGACGCCGGCGGCTCCTACCCGACCGTGCCCGGTCAGCGAGTGTGGTGGAAGGTCAAGGCCAGGCAGACACTCGACATGCTCGCGGTCGGGTTTACGGGTGACGTGGGCGCTCCGAACGCGCTGGTGCTCGCGTTCCCCGGTGTCGTCGACGACGACGGCCAGCCAGTCACCGCTGAGTCGACGACCTCGCTGTCCAAGGCTGTCAGCCGATCCCTGTCGCCCTTGCTGCACCCGACCGGTGACACATTCGAGCGCACCTTCGCTTGGGGCTCGGCGGCGCCCACGCAAGTGACGGTAGTGACGCCGTTCGTCGTCGAGGTCGATGCCGACGCCTCAGCGGCCACCAGGGTGCTCCGCCACGCTGCTCGGCTACACCGCGCCCGTCCGGACCTCGACCCAGCGGAAACTAACTGAGGGGACGCAGGAGGTTCGCCCTGAAGCCCGGGCGCCAAGCGCCCCGCGCAAATCTCTGACCTGTCATTCGACCGAGGCGAAGGGTGCTTTCACTTCGATGAACGTCCTGACGGCGACTGGGACTGTCTGCGCGCTCGTGCGCTCATCAGTTTCATCGAGTCTGCGCGCGAGGCTCTGCGGCCATGTCATGCCTCGCTGGCCGCGTACCTTCGGGCTCGATACTCCTGGTTGCGAATCCTGTGGCACTCCTTGCAGCGGAGTCGGTCGCCGACCATGTGGCCGTGGGCGGCGATGTCGTGCCCGTTACGGCACTTCCCGTCGACGCGTCGCCGCTCGTCGCGGGGCTTCTTCTCATCGGCGGCGCCGCGGTTCACACCGCACACCCGACAGTGACGCGAGCCGCGCTTGTCGGTATAGGTGTTCTCCTCAGTGAACTCATGCCCGCGCTTGCAGTGGGTGGGCTTCAGGCGAGAGGCGCGGGCCTCGGCGACGTTCTCGCCGTAGGTGGCGAGGGCGAGGTGGGCAGGGTTACAGCATGCGCGGTGCGGGCAGGTAAGTCCGCCAGGGCAGGTGCGAGGATCGTGGCACGTGTGGTCAACGACCATGCCGTCGGGGATGGGGCCATGCTTCACCTCGAACACGAGACGGTGCACAGACGTCGCACGGCCGTCGACACCCACCGTCCGGTAGCCAGATCCATTGGCAGGGGTGTCGGGGATCATGCACCCGCCCCTGACGGTCTCCGCCCCCTCGAGGAGCCACCGGACGAGCTGCTCGCGTGTCATGCCTCGCGGGCGGTATCGGCGCTTCTTGGGCCGGGCCTTTCGCTGCGCAGCAGCTTCTGCGCGGCGGGAGCGCATCTGAGCGGCCGCGCAAGTGCGGCAGCGGCGGCCCCCAAAAGGCGAGTGATAGGTGTTCTCGTCGGTCAGTTCATGCCCCGCCAGGCAAGTGTTCTTCTTGCGGCCTAGCTGGGCGCGGCGGGCGTTTGCCACGTTCGTCGCGGCGACGAGGTGGGCCGGGTTGCAGCATCGACGGTGCGGGCATGTGGGGCCGCCGGCGCATGTCTCATGGTCGTGACAGATGTGGTCGACGGTCTCGTCGACGTGGCCGTTCTCGACCTCGAACGCTAGGCGATGCGCCAGAACCATGCGTCGGCCCCCATCGGGCTTAGGAACCCATATTTTCCCGTAGCCGCGCTGGGTTCCCTTGAGATACGGCCAACAGGCATCTGGCCCGCCCGATCTGTCGATCAACAGGTCGAAGCGGGCCAAAACGTCGGAACGAACCCGCGCGGGGAGTGATTCAAGGATGGGTTTGGACGCCTTCACACCTCCTTGGTATCACACTCCGGAGACAAAGCTGTCAGCATTCGTCAGGCAATGAAGGGTCACCGGCGTCTCAAGCTGGTACGGCGCACTGGACCTGCCGGCGCTACCGCGGCGGCACCTGCGCGTACAGCCGGAACGCTCGCCGTTGCTCGTACGCAACGGAGTCGGGGAACCAGCCCGGGTGCTCGACAGAGACGACGTGCCGCCAACTGTCCGGGTCAAGGCCTGTCATCCAGTCCGTCCCGTACCTGGTCTGGATGAGGGGGGTGGCCCAGGTCGCCACGTCCTTCGGGCTGAGGAAGACGGCACCGGTTGGGGGCATGGGGAACTTGTGGGTGACGTTCTCGACGTTGCCGAGTACGTCGCCCTGGAGGTAGGTGAAGCCAGCGGCGATGTCGCGGTCGACCTGTTCGGGCGTCTCGACGAACGGGGAGAAGGAGAGTTGGTCGGCGAAAGTGAAGCCGACAAGGTAGGGCGTCTCCCCCATGGTGACCTGGCCTATGACGACGCGCACGTCGCCGTTCGGGCGGCGTTCGTTGAGCCAGGCGTTCGCGGCTGCCGCGTTGCCGACAGGCTCCTCAGGGTGCAGGGGGTCACTGACCGCTGGCTGGCTCTTGAGAGGGAAGCCGGTCCACTCACCGCGGTGGTCTCGGTGAACGATCTGCGGCGCGATGTCGGCGAAGAATCGGAGCACAGCGAGCATCGTGCCCGTCAGCTCCTTGCCCTCTAGGTTCGACTGGTAAGCGGGTTGCAGGCGCCGCGTCCCCTCGTGCAGCTCTGCATGTGTTGCGGCAGGGATGGGCCGCCAGTAGCCGTAAGTCCGCATGCCATGGCTGCCGCCGATGAGGACGTCCTCACTCGGTGACACCTCGAACATCAGGTGCTGGTCCACGTTGCGGGCATACTTGACCGCATTGATGAGCTCGGCGCCGGGTGTGGGCGTCGGCGTGAACAGTGCAAGGTACGTGGCCTTGTCGCCGAGCTGCTTTGCGAGCAGGTCGTTGAGATTCTGCACCCGGCCGAGCCAGTTGCGGGCCTGTACGCCGAGATCACCGGCTCGGGCGGTCTCGGCGTAGTACGCGGCGACGTCCTTCTGAATGTCCTTCATGACCTGGCGGAGGCGCGGCTCTTCAGCGGGCGTGACTGTCAGGGGCGTAGTACTCATCACTTCGTGTCTCCGGGTCTTGGCTGGGCATCCCAATGCTTCCGGACCTCGACGGTCTGGCAAAACCGGTTTCCCGCGCGGGCCTTCCGGTCGAGCCGGAAATGTAGACCCCTTGAACTGCGGCCGGCGTGCCGGGGGCCAAGCTGGGAAATGCGCAAAGCCCCGGTCTGGAGGGGCTTGTAGTCCGGGGGCCTTTCTGCCGTCACCTGAAGCTAGCTCAAACATCGACCGACCCAGGTTCCGCGAGGGGGGATTCGTCGAACCGCTACTCGTCCCCGACGGCGGCTGGAGCGGACGGGTCGATGCGGAGGTGCCACAACGGAAGCCGGTCCGACTTCAGGTCGGTCGGAACGAGTCGCGGAAGGGTGCCGGGTTCGACGTCGATGCTGAGCTTGGTCGTCTCGTCCTCGAGCGAGGTAGTGCCGGTGTAGAACATGCGGGTGTATAGCTCGCTCAGGGCCCCGATAATGTCGAAGCCCTGCTCGGCGTGGCTCTGCTCGGGCGCCATCGTGAACACCATCTCCCACACGCCGTCCCCGGCGACCTCCATCCTTTCCTCGCACGGCCAACGTGCGTGCTGGAGGAGGAACCAGACCAGCGCGGTCTCGCTCTTGTCGACCATCTCCTCGCCACCGGCGAACATGTGGACAGCGGTGGTCACCAAGGACAGCTTCCTCGTTCCGACTTCTTCTGGCTCACCTTCAATCTCGGTTGCACCATCCTCCTCCGGTACCGCCTCCATCGTCAGGCGGAACTCCAGTGGGGGCTTCAGCCCGAGCATGCGGTCGCTGAGCAGCGAGCACATGTGGTTGCGTTTGAAAGCGGTCTGGAGGCCGATCTCGAAGTGATCACCGAACCGGACGTAGTCGTCGATCGGGACCAGCGTCCACATGCTTATCGCGACCCAGTGGACCGCGATGTATAGCGGACAGTCGTTCAGCTCGGCGTAGCGCTTCAACCGGGCTACCTCGGCTAGGCGCAGTTTGGATACCCGCGGGTGGTTGTCGTCCTCGGCCTTGACCTCGACGAGAATGTTCTTGTCCGACAGGAGCGTCAGCCGCCAGTCCGGCAACTTCACGTCGTCCTCGTAGAACAGGACGCCGGCGTCCTCCTGCTTCACCAGCTTGCACCCTCCCAGGTCGGCTGCGACGAGACCGAACAGCTGGTCGCTGACCCATCCCCGGATGCGTGACGGCGATTGCAGGGAGTCGCGGAGGCCCGCCTCGAACTGGGCGACCGTCGCCCCGACCCGAGCTGGGTCGGACACCCGCCGCTGCTCACCAGGCGCGGGGACATCGACCGCAGCGTGGAAGTTGAGGGTTTCGATCTGTTCGGGCCGCCGGGACAGTCGCTTCACCCAGCAGAGGCTAACGACATCGCGGTCGTCTTGCCGGGGCGCAGCAGGCCGTCACGGGTCTCTGAGGTGCGTGGATCACCGATCCAATGTTGACCTCGCGCTCCGCCACCTCGATGCAGTGGTTTGCATCACCGCGGTCAAACTTCGCAAGTTCGTGCCGTTGACCTGCCGCATAGGTGGGCGGGATGCCTGTATCGCCAACGGCCGAACCTCGGCCGGGTCCGGTGGAATCGCGGCGCCTTTGGCTGCCGATCACGAGCTGGTCATGTGAGACTCGTTTCGGAGCATCGACCGATGACTCCGCGGGGCCGAGGGCACCTTCCGCAAGCAAGCGTGCTGTGGAGGTGACGCCGGTACGGCCGTCATCCGGGACCGATCCCTTTAAGGGTCGGTCGTGGTCGCAGAGTTGAGTCCCCGATAGTGGTGTAGCGCGGTCGCCGAGTTCGTCCCGGTCATGGACGTAGGAGCGGCCA
>NZ_BAABIW010000012.1:0-4055 GCF_039542985.1 Terrabacter aeriphilus | reverse complement strand
TGCCCGCCCTCACCGCCTGACCACCATCAAGAATCACGCAGCGCTACACCACCACAAGGGACTTGACCGCTCAACAACGCTCTGCACGCCGTGGTCCAGAGCCGGATCCAGTACCAGCCGGCCACCCGCGAGTACGTTGCGCGCCGCACCGCCGAAGGCAAGACCGGCCGAGAGATCAAACGCTGCCTCGCCCGGTACGTCGCCCGCGACCTCTACCGTCTCCTGGAAAGCGGGGCCGCAGCTGCTTGACGAAGCATAGGAGCGTCACTGCCGCTTCGCGGCGGAAAGGTCGCACCCCACGGCGCAGTCGTGACGATGCCACCGGCCACGTGGTGAGGTCCGTGACCTACGGGATCTGCCGAGATGCGCGCTCGTGTGTGGTCGCGGAACCGAAGCACCGTCAGCATGGCGCAAGATCGGGGATGCGCGAAGACCTGTTTTCGGCGCCTAGTCTGAGGCCGTGCCCCGCGAGCAGCTCGACCATGTATCGACCCGGATTGGACTCCGCGCTCCCCGGATCGCCATAGTCTTCGACGCAGGCGAGGACGGACACCACGACTTGCACGGCGACGGTTGGATCCCCGTCGCGCGAGCAGCACTCGCCCGCGCCAACGAGTTCTGGGGTGGCATCGGCTTTGTGCTCATCCCGCACGTCGACGGAAAGGTCTCCGGGGAGGTCCTGCGGGTCCTGCGCGCATACGACCCCGACTTCGTCGTGCCATTTCAGGCGCCTGCCGGTTCGGCGACGGCGATGGACGCCGATATGTCGTACGAGGTGAACGCAGACCCGACGGCCCGGCCGAGCCTAGGGACGCTGAACGCCGTTGAGGCGGTGTCCCTCGCCTGCTCGCCTCACCGGCGATGGCTGTCGCCCGAACAGGAGCTGGTCGAGGGGCAACGGTTTGCTGGCTCGAGATCCGGACCCGAACCCAGCACCGACCTCGACATCCTGCCGTGGCACGCCGACGCGATCGGTTGGGACTTGGAGCGGCCCGACCTGGGAGACCACCCAAATGGGCCGCTCACGCCGCTATCAGCCCTACATGTCGAGAGCGCGATGTGGCTCCACTCGCCTCCGAGCCTGAGAGGAGCCCTTGGCCTCGCCCTAGCCGCTCGGGTGGGATCGGTAGGAGAGACCGCGGCTGCAGACCAACCCGCCGAGCAGCTCCCACGCCCGACTCACCACCTGGACCCGACCGTCACCTCCAGGGACGCCGACGACATTGTCACCTACCTCACCGGTCCCGCTGAAGAGTGGACACGCCTCCCATCGTGGCTTGCGTACCACCCGGCGGGGCTGGAGCTCGGAGTGGTCTCGACGGGCCAACCAGCCGCGTGGACTCGGACGACGATGGGACTCACCCACTTGGTCTCCGGCTTGCCCCTGCGGACAGTCCGTCACGTCGTCGTTGGCGACACCGCCGACGACTTCGCCCTTCACCTGCTCCTCGATCGTCTCTACGGCAACGCTGTGTGGCTTCACTCGAACTGGGCGCCCCTTACCGGAGGACCCTGGTCCGGCGCCGCTACCAGAGGTCTGCAGCGGCTCCTCGCCCGCGCCGCCCGGGGACGGGGCTACGAGATCGCCGTCACTTCCACAAGCCTTGGCTCCGGCGCACTCGAGCCGTTAGTGACCGAAGGCGGACCTCTCCGCGAGCGTGCCTTACACGGAGAGTTTCCGGGCGCCGACGAAAATACCGAACCACCGCCCTCACCTAGGCGGGACCGACCACCCCGCGTTCGCCGTGAGGCGCATGTTCAGGTTCCAGACCGGGGATGCTTACACCTCGGCGTGAGCGCCGAGTTCGAGAGGCGTGTCTCCCTCCCTGCCCAAGTCTCCTCCAACGGCCGCATCACCTTGACGTCGTCCTTGGACCCGGTGTCTCCCTCGGAGCCAGTCCTCGCCCGCTGTACCTCGCTGAGCTGGCAGGTCGACGTCGACCTGCACCGGCCGCGTCTGGAGCCCAAGCCACTGCGGATGCCCTTCGGCCGCGGCTTCGACGGCCACGCACTAGTTCCCACCGAGGACGAGCGCGACGAAACCTGGGTGCGCTCCTCGCGCTCAGGGATCACCTTCGACAGCCGCAAGTTCGACTTCGTGCCTGCCGGCGCTATTGGCGACCAGCGCCTAGCGAGGCCGCGTCTTCAGCGTCTGGACCTCGCGGCCTGGATCGCCGTTCTCGCGCGGAAGGGCGGAAGACGCACCGAGCTTTCCGACGCTGGCACCCGCGCCGACCTTCTCGCAGACTTGTGGGGAGGAAGGGCCGCACTGGCGGAAGCGTTCAGCGGGCCGTTCAGCGACTTAGTTACTGAGTTTTTGCGGACCGGCGACAGCACCCGCGATGCCTACCCTGACGACGCAGGCGTTCTCCTACCCGGCTCGATCGGTGTCCTGAAGTACGGCGGACTCAGCGCACCTTGGGCTGATGGCTCCCCCGAGGACGTTCGCCGGACCCTCGACGACCTCGTCCTTCGCGGCATCGTCAGAAGGGGACTCGTGCTGCGGTGCTCCGCATGCCGCAACCTCGGCTTCACCGACGTCGGCGCACTCGCAAACACGAACAGCTGCACGCGGTGCGGAAATGCCACACCGTTGCGACTTGAGGCCTGGCGCCAACCGGTCTCTGACCCCGAGTGGCACTACGAGCTACACCCGATCGTGCGGGACCTCGTCCGCGAGAACGGCCACGCACCACTCTGGCTGGCTCATCACCTACGGCAAGGTGCCCGGTCCTACTGCGATGTCTCCGAGACCAACCTCTTCCGTGGCGACTCCCGCCGGCCGATCGCCGAGGCTGACCTCGTCGCTCACGTGGACGGACGCCTCCTGACCGCCGAGGTCAAGACCACCGACGAGCTCGACACCACCCGCGACAAGCGCAGGGCCGCCGCTCGCAAGCGAGTCATGTGGGCACGGCTCGTCAACGCCGACGAGATCGTCCTCGCGACGACGAACTCGACCTGGCAGCAGTCCAGCATCGACGCCATGCAGACCGCCATGCAGACCGCCGCCAAGGCGGACGTCTGGCTGCCAGGCGGTGCACCGGTGCTCCGGCTGGTACACAACCTCGGCTCGAAGGTCACCGAGCAGGTCCTCGACCCCTACTGACATCGCGACGCAGCCTCACGAGAGGCGAGCCGTCCGAGACGGCGCTCGCCACCCGCGAGATGCCTCGTCGCGGCTATTCTCGCTGCCATGGGGAAGGTGTCGGACACGATTGCAGTGACGATCAGCGCTGCTGCCTTGTTGATCTCGGGGCTGGCTGGGCGCACAGCGGCCAGTGGCGAAGACCGGCTGGATCGTCAAGAACAAATGCAAGTCGCAGATCGGATTTTGCTTGAAGCTGGGCCGCAATACGCCCGCGCAAAACATCCGCCCCTTTCGGACTCCGACCCCCTATGGGTGGTACGGAACGGTAGTCCCTACCCTGTGGACAACGTCTGGGTTGAAGGCCGCAATGGATCAGCGGTTCGGCTCTGGCAGGTGCAGTCCTGCACAATGTATGGGCTTCCTAGAGGATTCTCGCCCGTAGCCATCCACTTCACCGATAAGGCGGGAGATTGGCGCCGCGGGCCAGGCTCCAGGGAAGCGACGCCGGTCAGCAACGTGTTTCCGATCGCCGGACCGAGCGGTTCTTGGGTGATGGATGTGCAGGGCTGTAACTGACACTCCATGCGCACAGCCCGCCGACAACGGGTCCAGGCTGTGAAGTCGACTTCGTCTCCGCAACGTCCGAGGTGGCTTGTCTCGTGGTACCTCCACCCGCACAGCGGTCATCTCCGACGGCGCGTCCGCGACCGCAAAGTCGCTCGCGGCGTGGGCGGGCAGTGGGACTTTGCGCTTCGCGGCGCAGTGACATGGCCGCGCTTCGCGGCGGTGTGACGCAGGTCGTCCAACGCGCGCATCGCAGCAGAAGTGGACGTTGCCTTGGCGCGTTGGTTGAGGTGGTCTTACGTGGTCCCAGCGTGGACCTGCAGGTTAGGGGAGTTGAGTCCCCGATAGTGGTGTAGCGCGGTCGCCGAGTTCGTCCCGGTCATGGACGTAGGAGCGGCCA
>NZ_BAABIW010000011.1:0-245881 GCF_039542985.1 Terrabacter aeriphilus | reverse complement strand
GGCCAGGCCCGCGCCTTCACCACCGTCGCCGCCGCCTTCGCCGACACCACCAACCACGCCGACACCACCGGCACAGCAGGCGGCCGGTGGGCGCGGCTGCGCATGCTCGTCACCACCGGCCTGGTCACCGTCGCCAAGGCCGCCCAGATCATCGACTTCCACACCCGCACCGCCCCCGTCGCCGACCCCGACGACCTCACCACCGCCCTGGCCGACCTCACCGAGCACGCCACCCGACTACGCCCCGAAGAGCTCGCCCAGCTCGTGCGCCACCACACCGAGCAGATCCGTCCACCCCGCGACGAGGACGACGGCAGCCGCGACCGGGGCCGCCGCAACGCCCGCGGGCTCTGGTTCGACCACCCCACCCGTACTGGCATGGTCGGCATGCGCGCGACCCTCGACCCCGAGGCGGCCGCCATCCTGCACGCCGCCATCGACCCCCTCTCTGCGCCAGCCCCGACCACCGACGAGCACGGACACACCGAGCCGGACGAGCGCACCGCCGCCCACCGCCGACTCGATGCCCTCACGACCATCGTCCAGCGCGGCGTGGCCGCAGCCGACGGGGTGCCCGTCACCGACAAGGCCAAGGTCGTCGTCATCCTCGACTACGAGACCCTGACCGGTCAGGCCGCCGGCGCGGCGCGGACCCTCACCGGTCAGGTCCTCTCTGCCGGCGTGGCGCGCCGCCTCGCCTGCGACGCCGGGATCATCCCCGCCGTCCTCGGCGGCGAGAGCCATCCCCTCGACCTCGGCCGCACCCGTCGCCTCTTCACCCCCACCCAGCGCCTCGCCCTGGCACTGCGTGACAAGGGCTGTACCTACCCTGGGTGCAGCGTGCCTGCCACCTGGTGCGACGCGCACCACGTCACCCACTGGGCGCACGAGGGCGCCACCACCACCGACAACGGCGCCCTGCTCTGTGCCCGGCACCACACCACCGTGCACGAGCTCGACCTCGACGCCACGATCACCCCGCGCGGGGTGGTCTGGCACGTCGGCCCGGGACATCCCTGACGACCGCGCCCTGCACCCCGCCCCTCCGGACGGGGTCGCAGGTGCGTCGAGACGCGGGCGGGCCGACCGGATGGTTCGGCTGAGCCGGGCTCGCGGGCGGGAGTCGGGAGCGTCGGGGGCGCCCGCGCTCAGCCGGGCTGCACCGACCAGGCCAGGTCGAGGTGGGCCCGGAGCGCCGAGCGGGCCGCAGCCGCGAGAGCGGCGAGGCGGGCGCCGCGGACGCGGGCCAGCTCGGCCTCACCGCGCCGCACGGCGTCGATGACGCACAGGACGGCCGACTCGAGGCGCATGAGGCCGACCGTGCACGACGAGACGCGCAGGCTCAGCAGGACGTCCATGGCCGCGACCTCGTCGCGGCTCTCGAGTGCGGTCTCGGTGCGCGAGAGGCGCGAGTCGAGCATCCGGAGGTAGGTGTTGGCGATCGAGCGGGCCAGGTCCTCGCTCTCGAGCTCACAGGCGAGCCGGGCGAGCGCCAGCGGGTCGAGCACGCACGTGGACGGGTGGGAGCATCCGCTGCATCCCACGCACACGGTGTCCGGCGCTGCTTCGAGACCCACCGCCGACTCAGCGGCCACGAGCGGTGGCATGGCGCACCGCGCTGCCGCCCGGTCGCACCGCGCGAGCTGCGCGATCGCCTGGGCGGCGGGGTCCGGACGAACTGGCCGGGCCCGGGGCGGACGCACCTCCCACCAGGTGGCCCGCCCCGGCCCAGTTTCCTCCCCCCACCGGAGTCCTCGAGGTGGCCCGCCGACCGGGGAGGGCGCCAACGCCGCGCATCGTCACCGCAGGGTCGATGGTGATGCTGCTGGTCATGGCGCTCCTTCCCCGGATCGGCGGGCCCTCGCCCGAAGGTCTCTGTGTCCAGCAGGCCCAGCCCCCCAGCCGTTCCTGCTGCTGAGGAAGACTCTGCTCCGCCAAGCGCAAGACGCACGACCCGCAGGGCGCAGGTTTCCCGCAAGAAAGGTGCAAGCCCGATCGGCGACGCTCCGGGGTCGCTCCGCTACAGCGCCGTGGCCCGGTAGTCGGTCGCCGACGCGGCGAACGCCTCCTGGGTCGCCGGACCCCCGACGAAGAGCGCGGTCGCCCAGATGTCGGCCCAGAGGAGCGTCGGGCCGGTCACGGTCACCGATCCCGGTCGGCCCACCAGCTCGCCGGCCGCCGGGTCGTAGAGGTGCGCGCCACGGGCGGCCGTACCAGACGTCGCGACCGCGCCGCGAGACAGGGTGAGCGTCGTGGCGATGCGGGAGCGGTCGGACGGGTCCTCGACCCCGACGCGCCACGAGATCTCGCCGGGCCCGCTCGACGGCAGGTCGGGGTGCGCACCGACGAGGATGTCGCCGCCGGCGTTGATGCAGAACGAGATGTCGCGCAGCGCGGTGAGCGGCGCGGAGGCGAGATCGACCGCCCACCCCTTGACGAGGCCCGTCGGGTCGAAGGCGAGATCTCCCTCGCCGGTCGGCAGCAGCGTCGTGAACGCGCCCCGGGTCAGCACCTCGGCCTCCTGCCCGATGCGCAACGACTCCTCCACGAGCGGGCTGCACTGCGTGATGCCGACCTCCTCCCGGCGCAGCCGCATGAGGTCCGAGTCCGGCCGGTACGTCGAGAACACGGAGTCCATCTCGCGCAGCACCCGGAACGCCTCTGCGACGGCCTGCTGCGCCGGCACCTCGTCGACGCCGGTGCCCCGCAGGTGGATGCTGACGGGCATCCCCATGATGTGCTCCACCCAGGCCCGTCGCTGGGGCGGGCCCGCTGCCGGGTCCGTGCTCGACACCGCATCCATCCTGCGCTCCTTCACGGCCTGAGCCGTCGCGGTCGGCGTCGGCTTCGCGTTCACGGCCGACCTCACAGGTTGGCCTGGTCGATGGCGGACTGCAGCGACTGCGTGTAGCCCTCCCAGGTGTACGTGGCGCCGGAGACCACGTCGATCTGGGCGGACTGCGCGTCGACGGCCTCCTGGTTGTAGACGGGCACCGCCTGCGAGTTGATCATCTGGTCGTGCCGGTCGTTCCACGGCACCTGGAGGACGTCGGCACCCGTGATCTTGCCGTTCTCGACGGTGATCTGCACCTGCACGTTGCCGAAGCGCGTCATCACGGCGTCACCGGCATACGTCTTGGCGGCGCTCGACGTCCCCGAGCCGGAGGGGCTCGAGACGCTCGAGCCGGACGAGCCGGACGAGCCGCTCGAGCCGGACGCGCTGGCGTCGGCAGCCGGATCCTGGCCCGCGGAGTCGGAGGAGGACGCGGACGAGGAGCCCGAGGCCGACCCGGTGCTCTCCGAGGTCTTGCTCGTCGTCGTCACCTGGCGCGTCTCCGCGGCCACGACGGGTGCGGAGCTGCGGGAGGTGCTGTAGCTGAAGAGGAGGACGAGCACGGTCACCGTGCTCATGGTCCAGAGGACGATGCGTCGCATGGAAGGCTCGTTTCGGTTCTGTTCGAGGGGTCAGTAGGTGAAGCGCTCGGAGTGGATCGCGTCGGCCGGCACGCCTGCCTCGTGGGCGGCGGCGGCCACGGCGTCCATCCAGCGGGGGTGGCCGCAGACATAGACGTCGCGCTCGGCGATGTCGGGCACGATGCGGGTCAGGGCCTCGGCGTCGCCGAGGTGGCTCGAGTCGACGGGCAGCCAGCTCGTCCGGTCGCGGTTGCGGTGCCCGACGACCGCGACCACGCGCCCGCCCTTGGCCCGCGCGAGGTCGAGCAGCTCGTCGGCGAGCACGATGTCGGCCTGGCTGCCGACGCGGTAGATGACGACGACGCCGTCAGGCGATGCCGGCAGCTCCTCGAGGATGGCGCGGAGCGGCGTGATGCCGATGCCGGCGCCCACGAGCACCGTCTTGGCCCGCGTGCGGACCCCCGTGTGCAGGCGTCCGTAGGGGCCCTCGAGGAGCACCCGCGTGCCGGGCCGGAGGGCGGCGAGCCGCGCGCTCGAGTCGCCGACGGCCTCGGCCGTGACGCGCAGCGTCCGACCGTCCGGTGCGGCCGAGAGGGAGTAGGGGTTGGCCCGGGTCCATCCCGGCCCGTCGAGGAAGCGCCACTGGAAGAACTGGCCGGCCCGCACGGGCAGCCGGTCGAGCCGGCGGCCCGTCATGACGACCGAGGTGACGGTGGGCGACTCGGCGACGACCTCCGACACGACGAGGCGGTGCCGGAGCGACCGGACCACGGGCAGCACGACCCGGTAGGCCAGCACGGCGGCGAGCGACGCGGCATACAGGCCCCACCAGAAGACGGTGGCGACGACGTTGCTCCGGAAGTCCTGCCCGGTCCAGAGCTGGTGCGGCAGCGCCAGTCCCGCGCCGAGGTAGGCGTAGAGGTGGAGCAGGTGCCAGGACTCGTAACGCAGCCGGGCCCGCGCCTTCTTGACCGACGTGACGACGACCATGACGAGGGCGACGGTCCCGGCGAGCGCGAGGAGCATGCCGGGCGAGTGCAGCACCTGGTCGACGAAGGTGGCGACGACCCCGAGGTCGGTGCCGGCGCTG
Source organism: Terrabacter aeriphilus (assembly GCF_039542985.1). Taxonomy (NCBI): domain Bacteria; kingdom Bacillati; phylum Actinomycetota; class Actinomycetes; order Micrococcales; family Intrasporangiaceae; genus Terrabacter; species Terrabacter aeriphilus. Next base: position 241,377 of record NZ_BAABIW010000011.1, on the reverse strand, counting down.
TAGCCGACCGTCACGAGCACGATGTGCACGACCATGAGGTTGAACGAGGTGAACCCGACGAGGCGGTGCACGCGAGCCAGCTCGTCCTGCCCCCAGGCCTGCTCGACGATCGGGATGCGGGCCATGAGGAGCACCTGCTGGAGCATCAGCACGGATGCGAGCAGCCCGCTCAGGCGACCGACGTTGGTCACGCCCTCGCCGAGCGAGCCGAAGGCGCTCAGCCCACCGCCGGCGACCCACAGGGCGACGACGAAGAGGATCGTCGCCCAGGCGAACACGGCGGTGGCGTCACGCCACCAGGCGGGCGTCGGGCGGACGGCGTGGCGCTGCGCGGCCGGCACCGAGAGGTCGCGGCTCTCGGGGAGGGCGAGTGAGGTCATGGCACTCAGGCTCGCGACGCACCCTGTGGGTGTGCTGTGCCCGTCGGATGGCACGCGTGTGAGTCAACGCGCCAGAGAGTCGTCGTGCCGGTGGCACGTCGTGCCGGTGGGACGTCGTGCCGGTGGGACGTCGTGCCGGTGGTCGATCCAGCGTCCGGGACCGGTCAGGGCCACCAGCCGAGCAGGCTCCCGCTGATCTTGACGACGAAGGCGCCGACGACGACCACGAAGACGATCCGGACGAAGCCGCTGCCCCGGGCCACGGCGGTGCGGGCACCGACGTAGCCGCCGAGCAGGTTCGTCGCGGCGATGACGAGGCCGACCTTGAGCAGCACGAGCCCCATGGGGGCGAACACCGTGAGCGCGCCGAGGTTCGTGGCGAAGTTGGCGATCTTCGCCTTGGCGCTCGCCTCGAGGAACGTGTAGCCGAGCAGCCCGACGAGGGCGAAGACGAGGAAGCTCCCCGTGCCCGGCCCGAGCGCCCCGTCGTAGCCACCCACGACGAAGCCGGTCACCATCGCCAGCGCCGTGTGCCGCGCACCGTGGAAGCGCCGGAGCGACTCGGTGCCGAGGTCGGGCTTGAGCAGCGTGTAGGCCCCGACGACCACGAGCAGCACGAGGATGATCGGGTTGAAGGCCGACTTGGGGATGTGCAGCCCGATGAAGGCACCGCCGATCGAGCCGACGTAGGCGACGGCCGCCATCGGCAGCGCGGTGCGCAGGTCGGGCCGCACCCGGCGGTAGAAGGTGACCGAGCTCGTCGCGGTGCCGAAGATCGAGCCGAACTTGTTCGTCGCGAGCAGCTGCGCCGGGCTGGCGCCGGGCAGGCCGACGAGGAGGGCCGGCAGCTGCACGAGCCCTCCCCCACCGACGACGGCGTCGATCCAGCCGGCGACGAACGCGGCCGCGCCGAGGAAGGCCAGCGTGGTGACCGTCGGGTCGGTCACGCCCCGTCGCCCGCGGCAGCCGCGTCCCGCGCGGTCGCCTCGTGGTTCCACAGCGCCACGATGCCGGCGACGTCGAGCAGCTCGTCGGCGACGGCGTCCGGTCGCGCCTCCACGGCGGTGCGCTGGTTGGTCGGGATGTCGGAGTGCGGCACGAGGATGGCGCGCATCCCGACCTGCTGCGGGCCGTGCACGTCCTCGAACATGCGGTCGCCGACGTAGACCGCACGTTCCGGCGCGACCCCGAGGGCGTCGCACACCGCGTGGAAGGCGTCGGGGTGCGGCTTCACGACGTGGATCTCGGAGGAGTAGACGTCGGCGTCGAGCAGGTCGAGCACCCCGTCACGAGCGAAGACCTCGCGGTGGTAGTCCCGGGTCCAGATGGTGTTGGACAGCACCCCGATCCGGAGCCCCTTGCGCCGCAACGACTCCCAGAGCGGTCGCACCTGCTCGTCGGTGTGCGTGTGCGGCTCCCAGAAGCGCTGGTACGCCGCGAGGGCCAGGTGGTGCCGGTCGTGCTCGGGGTCGACGCCGGCGGCATCGAGGATCTCGGCGAGCGACGCGCTCTCGTGCGTCGCCCGTCCGCGCTTCCAGGCACGATCCTCCGCCTCGTGGATGCGCAGCGCGAGCGAGTCCGCCTCGGCGAGGTCCTCGGCCGGCATCGCGGGGTCCTCGACGGGGAGCCCGTGCACGGTGCGGGCGAAGACCCGCCACTGCTGGGGCAGGTCGACCTCGTGCCACGGGGTCAGGGTGCCGCCCCAGTCGAAGACGACGGCCTCGACCGGCTGGCTTCCGGACGTCACGAGCGCTCGACCTCCGCCGTGACCTCGGCGGTCAGGGCGGCGACGGCGTCGTCGACCGCGACCTCGCGGCGCTCCCCCGTGCGACGGTCCTTGATCTCGACGGTGCCGTCGGCCAGGCCGCGACCGATGACGAGGATCGTCGGCACGCCGATGAGCTCGGAGTCCTTGAACTTCACGCCGGGGCTGACGCCCTTGCGGTCGTCGACGAGGACGGTGAGGCCCTGCACCTCGAGCTCGCGGGCGATCTCCTCGGCCTTGACGAAGAGCGCCTCGTCCTTGCCGGCGGCCACGATGTGCACGTCGGCGGGCGCCAGCTCGCGCGGCCACACGATGCCGGACTCGTCGTGGTTGCCCTCGACGACGCAGGCCACGGCGCGCGAGACGCCGACGCCGTAGGAGCCCATGACGACGGTGACGAGCTTGCCGTTCTGGTCGAGCACCTTGAGGTCGAGCGCCTGGGCGTACTTCGTGCCGAGCTGGAAGACGTGCCCCATCTCGATCCCGCGGGCGGTCGAGAGCGTGTGGTCGCACGTCGGGCAGGCATCGCCCTCGCGCACCTCGGCGGCCTCGATGGTGCCGTCGGCGGTGAAGTCCCGGCCGGCGACGAGGTCGATGACGTGCTGGCCGGCCACGTTCGCGCCGGTGACCCACCGGGTGCCCTCGGCCACGCGCGGGTCGAGCAGGTAGCGGATGCCGCTCGTGCCCTCGAGCCCGAGCGCCCCGGGCCCGATGTAGCCCTTGACGAGCGCCGGGTTCGCCGCGAAGTCGGCCTCGGTGAAGGCCTCGACCTCGGCCGGCTCGACCTGCGCGCCGAGCCGCTTCTCGTCGACCTCGCGGTCGCCGGGCACGCCGATCGCGAGCGGCTCACGGGTGCCGTCGGGGTGCACGAGCACGACGATGACGTTCTTGAGCGTGTCGCCGGCCGTCCACGCGCGGTCCCCGCGCGGGAAGTGCTCGTCGAGGTGCGCGACGAGGGTCTCGATCGTCGGGGTGTCGGGGGTGTCCTCGGCGTGCGCCGCCGCGGTGCCCTCCCAGCCGACGGGGTCGGGCGCCGGCACGCGCACGGCCTCGACGTTGGCGGCATACCCGCAGCTCGTGCAGTGCACGTAGGTGTCCTCACCGACCTCGGCGGTCGCGAGGAACTCCTCGCTCTTGCTGCCGCCCATGGCTCCCGCCATCGCCTCGACGATGACGTAGTGGAAGCCGAGGCGGTCGAAGATGCGGACATAGGCCTCGCGGTGCAGCTGGTAGCTCTTCTCGAGGCCCGCGGCGTCGACGTCGAAGGAGTAGCTGTCCTTCATGACGAACTCGCGGCCGCGGAGCACTCCGGCGCGCGGACGCGCCTCGTCGCGGTACTTCGTCTGGATCTGGTAGATCGAGAGCGGGAGGTCCTTGTACGAGCTGTAGAGGTCCTTGACCGTGAGGGTGAACATCTCCTCGTGGGTCGGGCCGAGCAGGTGGTCGGCGCCCTTGCGGTCCTGCAGGCGGAAGATGTTGTCGCCGTACTCGGTCCAGCGGCCGGTCGCCTCGAAGGGCTCCTTCGGCAGCAGCGCGGGGAAGAGCAGCTCCTGGGCGCCGATGGCGTCCATCTCCTCGCGGACGATCTTCTCGACGTTGCGCAGCACCCGCAGGCCGAGGGGCAGCCAGGTGTAGACGCCGGGGCTGACGCGGCGCACGTAGCCGGCGCGCACGAGCAGGCGGTGGCTCGGGACCTCTGCGTCCGCCGGGTCCTCACGAAGGGTTCGCAGGAACAGGGACGACATGTGCAGGGCCACCGGGACTCCTCGTGTGGTGCAGGGTGCAGCCCCCGCGCTCGGGAGCGCGGGGGTGCGGAACCCCGGCAGGATATCTGCCGCGTGGCGGTCCTCGTCGACCCGCACGGTCCGCGGGCCTCCCGTCGTCGGACCCGGGACGTGGCGCTGCCGTCCTCAGGCGAGTGATGAGACGTCACGTGCGCACATGCACCACGTCCAAGGCTGCGGGCGAGTGACGACGTCCTTCTCGTCACGCGCCCGCGGCACCGCTGTTGGTCGTCAGGCCTTGCAGGCCGATGCGAAGCCATAGCCGGCGACGGCGGCGTCGATGACCACCAGGGTCGACAGGCCATCGGTGCCGATGATGAGAGACCCGGCGCCGACGAGCGCGACGAAACAGCCGAAGCTGATGGTCACATTCTTCGCGGGCGTTCCATACCCCGTCAGACGCATGGTCTTGACCAGGTTGCCGTTGATGTACTTCTTCAAGTACGAACCCTTGCAACTGCTCAGCAAGGCGCCCTTCTGCAGGAAGTAGCTCGACCCGTTGACGCCGATGCACTCGTAGTAGTACTGCCCCGCCGGCTCCGCCTGCGCTGCCGGCGATGCGGCGACCGCGGCACCTCCGAGGGCCATGGTGGTCGCCAACGTCGCTGCGGCGAGGGCGCGACGGCCGCGCGAGGCCGTGGAATTGCGGTTCATGTGTTCCCCTGTCTTCTTCGGTTGTCTTGAGAGCGATTCCAGTCAAACCATCCTCAAACGGGGGCGTCAATACTCAAACCACTTGTCCGAGCCGGTACCGACCGACCGACACGGCCTCCGACCGGTCGCAGGATCGCTCCCATGACGTAGCGTCCCGGCATGACGGACGTCTATCTGCACGGGCACCACGCGAGCGTCCTGGCCGCGCACGGCACGCGCACGGCGGCCGACTCGGCCGCCTACCTGCTCCCGCACCTGCGCGAGGGCCTGACGGTGCTCGACGTCGGGTGCGGGCCGGGCACCGTCACGCTCGACCTCGCCGAGGCCGTCGGGTCGACAGGCCGGGTCGTGGGCGTCGAGAACGTCGATCCTCCCCTCCTGCAGGCGCGGCGGCACGCGCAGGAGCGAGGCGACACCCGCACCCGCTTCGCGCTCGCCGACGTCATGGCGCTCCCGTATGCCGCGTCCTTCGACGTCGTGCACGCCCACCAGGTGCTCCAGCACCTCCCCGACCCGGTCGGCGCGCTGCGTCAGATGGCCCTCGCGACGCGCCCGGGCGGCCTCGTGGCGGTGCGTGACGTCGACTACGCCTCGATGGTGTGGCACCCGGCGTCCGACGGCATGACCCGGTGGCTCGAGGTCTACCGGCGGCTCGCAAGGCTCAACCACGCGGAGCCGGATGCCGGGCGCCACCTGCTCGCCTGGGCGCACGCGGCCGGCCTCGCCGCCCTGGCTCCGTCGGCGTCCGTCTGGACGTATGCGACCGCGCAGCACTGCGCGTGGTGGGGCGACACCTGGGCGAGGCGCACCCTGGAGTCGACCTTCGCCACCCAGGCGGTCGAGCACGGCCTCCTCACGGCGGCGGAGCTCGTCGAGATCAGCGCGGCCTGGCGACGCTGGTCGACGCACCCCGACGCCTGGTTCGCGATGACGCACGCCGAGCTGCTGGCCCGCGTCTGATCCGACCACCTTCCTGTCGAGCCCTCCTGTCGAGGTGTGCCGTCGCGCTGGGTCGCGACGGATCACCTCGACCGCGCTCAGCCGTCGGCCTCGGCCGCCGGGACGGCCCGACGTCGGGGCGGACCGACCGCGACGTGCCAGACACCCGCGAGGGCGAGCAGCCCGACCGCGACGCCGAGGCCACCGACGACCACCGCTCGCACGAGCAGCCGCTCCGGTGCGACCTGGACGAGGGCGGCTCGGTCCGGCCCGGTGGTGAGGACGCCGAGCAGCAGCCCGCAGAGGCCACCGGCGACCGGGAGCGCCCGCAGCGCGGTCCGCAACCACCGCGCGCCCGTCGTCCGAGCACTCTCGGGAACAGCCGCTGTCGTCCCGGGACGGCCGGCCAGCGAGGGCCGGTACGTGACGCGGTCGGCGGCCCCTGCCGGCTCGAGGCGCCGCCGGCGCTGCACCGCCCACCACCACGCGAGGATGCCGACGAGGCCGCCGATGCCGGAGAGGTACTGCAGCCACCGGGTGAGCGGCCACGGCCCCACGGGCGTGGTGAGCCACGGCAGCAGCTCGGAGCCCCACCGACCGGCGTGCGTGAAGGCGTCCCACACGACGTGCGTGACGGAGCCGACGACGACACCGGCCACGACCGACGCCCACCACCGCGGGCTGCGCCATCCGGGCACGTCCAGCCGCAGGTTCCGGCGCACCGCGTCGGGCAGGACGTCGATGACCGGTGCGCGCAGGACGGCCCACCACGTCGTGACCACGACGACGCCGAGGGCGAGGTCGGTCGTGGCCACCCCGGTCACCGAGTGCGTGTGTCGGTAGGCGAAGAGCCCCGGCAGGAACATCGCGACGTCGGGCGCCATGGCCCCGACGGCCGCGGCCGCGAGCGGCAGCCCCAGACGGCGCAGCGGGATGGCGACGACGGCGTGGCTCGGGGTGAAGGGCACCGCCCGATCGTGGCACCGAACCTGCCGCGATCGGGCTCGACACGTGGCGCCCGGACGCGACCTTCACGCGTCACCCGCAACCTGCTCACGCCCGCGCCGACGCGGACCCCGTGCACGAGGGTGGGCGTACGCCGCCCGCGCCCTGCACGTTCACACGGTCGTCATCGACGCCGAGCAGGCCCTGCGGCTCGTGGGACCGCTCGTCATCTCCCACCCGGACGCGCTCAGCGTCCTCGCGAGCGTCACGCGCTCGCTCGTCGTCGACGCGGGTCGCTACCGCCACCCGCGTCGGTGGGTCGGGTCCGACCTGGGCGGGCAGGTCGTCGCGGCGGCGATGCGCACACCCCGCACCACGGGCACCCCGTTCTCGCCACCCCGGCCCAGGCGCGCACCCTGGCAGCGGGCCTCGCAGGCCGCGTGTGCAGACCGAGCAGACCGAGCAGACCGAGCCGTGGCACCGGGAGGACGCCACCCCGGGACCGGTCAGCGCAGGACGCCGCCGGCCCGGAGAGCCGTGCGGATCATCGGCCACTGGAGCGGCAGGCGCGCCACCGTCGCGGCGAAGTAGCCCTTCCGCTTCGCGTCGTCCGGCTTGCGGTCGAGCCGACGCTTGGCCGCCGTGGTCATCACGACGTTGGCCGGGAAGACGCCGACGAGCAGGGCGGCCGACGCGAGGCCGGCGACCTTGCGCGTGCGCGGCACGAACAGGCCGACTGCACAGGCGATCTCGAGCGCGCCGGACGCGTACACGAGCCCGCGGCGCGCCGGGAGCTGCCGCGGCACCATGGACTCGAACGGCTCGGGCCTGACGAAGTGCATCGTGCCGGACGTGAGGAAGAGGCCGGCGAGGGCGATGGCGTCCTTGCCCAGCGGTGCGTTCGTCGTGGTCTTCATGAGCCCACCCTAGGCGTCGCCCCGGCGGCTACAGCAGGACGGTGGTGAAGGCCCCCACGTCGTGGAAGCCGCAGTGCTCGTAGGCGGCGCGGGCGGCCACGTTGAAGTCGTTGACGTAGAGCGAGACCTCGTCGGCCATCCCGCCGAGCACCTGCTCGACGACGCTGGCCATGGCGGGCACCGACAGGCCACGGCCCCGCAGGCGCGGGTGCAGCCAGACGCCCTGCACCTGAGCGCAGCCGAGGGCCAGGGAGCCGACGTCCGCCTTGAAGACGACCTCGCCGTCCTCGACCTTGACGAAGGTGTGCCCGGCGCGGACGAGCGAGGCGATGCTCGCGCGGTAGCCGCGGTCCGAGCCGAAGTAAGGCGGGTAGCCGATCTCCTCGGTGAACATGTGGGCCGCAGCGGGCAGCACGAGGTCGACCTCGTCGAGGCGTGCGGGTCGCACGTCCGGGTCGATCGGGACGCCGAGCGCGGAGGGCAGCCGCCGGGTCGCGAGCAGCGGCTGGTGGGCGCGGATCGCGCGCACCGGTCGCCACGTCGGGCTGAGCCGGTCCCACAGGCCCACGACCTGACCGCTCGGCCCGAAGAGCGACGCGCACTGGCGGCGCATCCGCACGATGCGGGCCGCCACGGCCGCGATGCCCTCGTCGTCGAGCTCGACGGGCACGACGTTGGCGCTCACCCACGCCAGCCCCCGCAGCTCGCCGTCGGTCCAGTGGCCGAGCAGCGAGCCCGGCGCGGCGCGGAGCGAGCCCTCGACGATGCGGGCCGCGACGAAGACGTTGGCCACCCGGTCACGCGCGCACACCTCGAGGGCGGCGTCGTGGTCGGCAGCCGAGAGCGGCCGCACGGGGAGGCGTTGGCGGAGCACCTCCCCACTGTGCCCGTCCGCGGCCCGGGTGTCACCCCGGCGCGCCCTCTCGCCCGTCAGCGGTGCTCCCGCAGCACCGGCCGGTCGAGGTCGGTGTTCTCGAGCACCCACGTCGCGTGCGCGCGCGGGTCGGCGTCCGCGAGGTAGAGCCGCTGCCCGCCGACGTAGCGCCGGTTCGACTCGGCCTCGGGGTCGGGGTCGTGGGACTGAGCGGCCGGCTGGTCGCCGGGCTGGTCGCCGGGCTGGTCGGCGGGCTGGTCGGCGGCCGCCGCGAAACGCGCGTTGCCCCGGGGCACCGAGACGGCGAAGGGCACCTCGACCCAGACGGTCGCGTCCCAGACGTCGGCGAGCCCAGGACGCTGGAGGAAGATCCCGTCGACGAGCAGCACGGTGTCGGCCCCCACCGGGACGGGGTCGGGGTGCACGGGGCGGTCGGCCTCGACGTCGTTGACCGCCGGCGTCACCGGCTCGCCGCGCCGGAACGGCTCGACGACGACGCTGCGGAACGCCGCGTAGTCGTAGGAGTCCTCGTAGAACGTCTCCGGCCCGCGGCCCCGCGCGACCCGCTGCGCCCGCGGCCGGTGGAAGCCGTCGATCCCCACCCGGAGCACGTCGCGCGGGCCGGTGCCCGGTCCACCGAGGGCGCCGATGACCTCGGCGAGCTGGTCGGCGAGCACCGTCTTGCCGGCACCGTCGAACCCGTCGACCGCGACGGCCACCCGCTCCCCCGGCCGCAGCGCGACGATGCGTTCCGCGAGGTCGCACAGGACGGCATACCGAAGTGAGGTGCTCGGCCTCCGCGAGCCCGGGCGCGGCTCGTCCCCGGCTCCACCCACCGTCGCGGTCACGGGTGGGCGCACCTCAGCTGACGGTGACGCTCGGCGCCCCGGAGGACTCCTCGTCGACCGGCTCGCCCATCTCCTCGGCGAGGCGCATGGCCTCCTCGATGAGCGTCTCGACGATCTGCGCCTCCGGCACGGTCTTGATGACCTCGCCCTTGACGAAGATCTGGCCCTTGCCGTTGCCCGACGCGACGCCGAGGTCGGCCTCGCGGGCCTCCCCCGGTCCGTTGACGACGCAGCCCATGACGGCGACGCGCAGCGGCACCGTCATGCCCTCGAGGCCGGCGGTCACCTGGTCGGCGAGGGTGTAGACGTCGACCTGCGCGCGGCCGCACGACGGGCACGAGACGATCTCGAGCTTGCGGGGTCGCAGGTTGAGGCTCTGCAGGATCTGGATGCCGACCTTGACCTCCTCGACGGGAGGAGCCGACAGCGAGACGCGGATCGTGTCGCCGATGCCGCGCGAGAGCAGCGCCCCGAACGCCGTCGCCGACTTGATGGTGCCCTGGAAGGCCGGGCCCGCCTCGGTGACCCCGAGGTGGAGCGGCCAGTCGCCGCGCTCGGCGAGCAGCTCGTAGGCGCGCACCATGACGACGGGGTCGTTGTGCTTGACCGAGATCTTGAAGTCGTGGAAGTCGTGCTCCTCGAAGAGGCTCGCCTCCCAGACGGCGGACTCGACGAGCGCCTCGGGCGTCGCCTTGCCGTACTTCTCCATGATCCGCTTGTCGAGGCTGCCGGCGTTGACACCGATGCGGATCGAGACGCCGGCGTCCTTGGCCTCGCGCGCGATCTGCTTGACCTGGTCGTCGAACTGGCGGATGTTGCCGGGGTTCACACGCACCGCCGCACAGCCGGCCTCGATGGCGGCATACACGTACTTCGGCTGGAAGTGGATGTCGGCGATGACCGGGATCTGGCTCTTGCGCGCGATGGCGGGCAGCGCCTCGGCGTCGTCCTGGCTCGGGCACGCCACGCGCACGATGTCGCAGCCGGATGCCGTCAGCTCGGCGATCTGCTGCAGCGTCGCGTTGATGTCGGTCGTCGGGGTCGTCGTCATCGACTGCACCGAGACGGGGAAGTCGCTGCCGACGCCGACCTTGCCGACCTGGATCTGACGGGTCTGCCGCCGCGGGGCGAGGACCGGCGGGGGCAGCGGCGGCATGCCGAGGGAGACGCTCATGGGCTCATTCTCCACCCTGCCCCGGCCCGGGCCCGAAGGGACCCGCCGTCCGGCTCGTCAGCCGAAGATGTTGATCGGCTTGACGATGTCGGCGTAGATGAGCAGCACCGACATCGTGATGAGCACGAGGCTCATGGCGTAGGCGATCGGCAGGCCCTTGGCGACGTCGACGAAGCCGGGGTCGGGGCGGTTGCGCAGGCGCGCCCAGCCCTTCTTGACCGCCTCCCAGGCCGCTCCGGCGACGTGACCCCCGTCGAGCGGGAGCAGCGGCACGAGGTTGAAGACGAAGAGCGCGAGGTTGAGGGAGGCGATGAGCAGCACGAGCTGCTCGAGCTTGAGCCAGTTGCCGCCCTCGTCCGCGGGGATGTCCAGGGCGGCCACCTCGCCGCCGATGCGCCCGACGCCGACGACCGAGATGGGTCCGTTGGGGTCCCGCTCCCCGGAGCCGAACGCCGCTTGGACGACGCCGGCCATCTTCTGCGGGATCTTGACGATGATGGATGCCGTGTCGACCGTGCGGTCCCACACGAACTTCGGTGCCTGCGCGAGCGGCGTCGTGACGAGCTCCTGCCGCGGCGTGATGCCGGCGAACCCCATCGGGCTGAGCACCGGCTTGCCGTCCTCGGCGACCGGGTTGCCCTGGTCGTCGAAGGTGGCCCGCTCGATGACGGCCGGCGTGATGGTGATCGGCACCTGCCGGTCGCCGCGCTCCACCACCCACGACATGTCCCGGCCCTTGCTGTCACGGATGGCCGCGGTCACCTGGTCCCACGAGCTGACGGCGCGACCGTCGATCGAGACGATGAGGTCCTTCTCCTGCAGCCCGGCCGCCTTGGCCGGCGCGACGGGGTCGCCGGGCTTGCAGTCGGGCTGCGGGGCGGCGAGCGTCGGCGTCGTGGTCGGCACGCACGCGGAGAGGAGACCGACCCGGGGCACCACCTGCGGCAGGCCGAAGATCGTGATGGCGCCCGTGATGAGCACGGTGGCGATGACGAGGTTCATGATCGGGCCGCCGAGCATGATGACGATCTTCTTGCCGGGGCTCAGCTTGTAGAAGACGCGATCCTCGTCGCCCGGGTGGATCTCCTCCATGGAGTCGGCGCGGGCCTGGTCGACCATCTGGCTGAAGCGTCCGGTCGAGAGCGTGCGCAGCTCGCCGGGCTCGTCGCCGGGCCGGGGCGGCAGCATGCCGACCATCCGGACGTAGCCGCCGAGCGGGATCGCCTTGATGCCGTACTCGGTCTCGCCGCGCCGACGCGACCAGATCGTGGGGCCGAAGCCGACCATGTACTGCGTCACCTTGACGCCGAACTTCTTGGCCGGCACGAGGTGGCCGATCTCGTGCAGCGCGATGCTGAGCGCGACACCGACGACGACGACGAGGACCCCGAGGAAGAACAGCACGCCCCATTGTCACACCGCCGACCGGAAATTCCTGCGCGGTCGACGCGTGCGTCGAGGACTGACCCTCCCTCCGACCCTCCCCGGTTCGATGTGTTCCGCGGTCACGACTGACCGTGGAATACATCGAACCGAGGGCGCGAGGGAGGGCGGGTCAGGGACTCTCGACGACCTCTGCGGCGGTCTCGCGGGCCCAGGCGTCGGCGGCGAGGACGTCGTCGAGCGTCAGGTCGCCGACCTGCGAGAGGGCGCTGCCGGCATACGCGTCGACGACCTGCGCCACGGTGTCGACGATGCCGACGAAGCCCAGCCGGCCCTCGTGGAAGGCGTCGACGGCCACCTCGTTGGCGGCGTTGTAGACCGCCGGCCACGTGCCGCCGGCCTCGCCGACCCTCCGCGCGAGCGCGACGGCCGGGAACGCCTCGTCGTCGAGCGGCTCGAACTCCCACGACTGCGCGCGCGTCCAGTCGACCGGCACGTCGGCGTCGGCGATGCGCTCGGGCCAGCTCATGCCGAGCGCGATCGGCACGAGCATGCGCGGCGGGCCGGCCTGGGCGACCGTCGAGCCGTCGACGAACTCGACCATCGAGTGGATCATCTGCTGGGGGTGCACGACGACCTCGATGCGGTCGAACGGCACGTCGAAGAGCAGGTGCGCCTCGATGACCTCGAGGCCCTTGTTGACGAGCGTCGCGGAGTTCGTCGTGATGACGCGGCCCATCGCGAAGTTCGGGTGCGCGAGCGCCTGCTCGGGCGTGACGTCGGCCAGCTCGGCGCGTGACCGCCCGCGGAACGGTCCCCCGCTCGCCGTCACGACGAGCCGGCGCACCTCGTCGGCGCGGCCACCGCGGAGGCACTGCGCGATCGCGCTGTGCTCCGAGTCGACGGGCACGATCTGGCCGGGCGCCGCGAGCGCCTTGACGAGCGGGCCGCCGATGATGAGCGACTCCTTGTTCGCGAGCGCGAGCGTCGTGCCGGCCCGCAGGGCGGCGAGCGTCGGCTCGAGCCCGATGGCGCCGGTGATGCCGTTGACGACGACGTCGGCCTCGCGGGCGGCGAGCTCGGTGCTCGCGTCTGTGCCCACGAGCAGCTCGGGGTCGTATGCCGTCACGCCCGCTGCGTCGGCCGCGCGCGCGACCGCTCGCGCCAGGTCCTCGGGCGTGCCGTCGGCGACCGCCACGACGGGCACCCGCAGCGCGACGGCCTGCTCGGCGACGAGGTCGAGGTTGCGACCCGCGGAGAGACCGACGACCTCGAACCGCCGGGGGTTGCGGCGCACGAGGTCGATGGCCTGCGTGCCGATCGAGCCGGTGGAGCCGAGCAGGACGATGCGACGGGGACGTGCGGGGGTGTCGGTCACCCCGGCATTCTCGCGCAGCCTGCGACCCGGCGGGTCAGGCGGTCCCTCCCCTCTCCCGGAGCAGCTCGTCGCGGTGAGCGGCGTAGGCGACGGCCCAGGTCATCCGGAGGCGGTACATCCGGATGTCGTCGCCCCACGACCACGGGCTGCTGCCGTAGTGCGCGCTCCAGTGCGCCTCGATCTCGTCACGATCGGCCCCGGGCTCGACCAGCTCGGCACGCCCGTGGCTGAAGAGCGCGAGCTCCTCGCCGTCGACGTGCGCGACGCTGACCGCAGGCCTCTTCTCGAGGTGCGCCGCCTTGGCCGAGGTGCCCGAAGTGCTGAACGTCCACGTGCCGTGCAGGAAGTGCCCGTCGAGGGCGCTGATGCGCGGCTCGCCCCGCGCCGTGACGGTGGCGACCGAGAGCACCTTCATGCCCGTCAGCAGCGCGACCAGCTGCCGGGCGGTGAGGGTGCGGTCGTCGTCGATGATGCTCCGCAGGTGCCCCGTCGCCCGGTCGTGCGAGACGTCGAGCAGCGACTGCAGTGCGGCGGTCTCCTCCGGTGTCTCCAGCATCCCTCGACGCTAGCGCCGGGCACCGACGACGGGCTTGATCGTCCTTGCGGTCCCGACCCAGCCCGTCGTCGTCCCGTCGTCCTCAGAGCGCGAGACCGACGTACTTCGTCTCGAGGTACTCGTCGATGCCCTCGAAGCCGCCCTCGCGCCCGACGCCGGAGGCCTTGACGCCGCCGAAGGGGGCGGCCGGGTTGCTGACGATGCCCTGGTTGACGCCGACCATGCCGTACTCCAGCGCCTCGCTCACCGTGATCGCCCGCGAGAGGTCCTTCGTGAACAGGTAGGCGACGAGGCCGTACTCGGTGTCGTTGGCGAGCCGGATCGCCTCGGCGTCGGTGCGGAACGTCGTGACGGGCGCGACCGGGCCGAAGATCTCCTCACGGGCCATGTCGGCGTCCGTCGGCACGTCGACGAGCACGGTCGGCTGGTAGAACCAGCCGGCGCCCTCGGGTGCCGAGCCGCCGACGAGCACCTGCGCGCCCTTCGCGACGGCGTCGTCGACGAGGGCGGCGACCTTGTCGCGGGCCTTCTCGTCAACGAGGGGGCCGACGTCGACGCCCTCCTCCGTGCCCTGGCCGAGGGTGAGCGCACCCATCCGGCGGGCGAGGGCGGCGCTGAACTCGTCGGCGAGCGACTCGTGGACGTAGAAGCGGTTGGCGGCCGTGCACGCCTCGCCCATGTTGCGCATCTTGGCGAGCATCGCGCCCTCGACGGCCTTGTCGACGTCGGCGTCCTCGAAGACGAGGAAGGGTGCGTTGCCGCCCAGCTCCATCGAGACGCGCAGGATGCCCTGCGAGGCCTGCTCCATGAGCGAGCGGCCCACCGGGGTCGAGCCGGTGAAGGTGAGCTTGCGCAGGCGCGGGTCGCGGATGAGCGGCTCCATGACCTCGCCGGTGCTGCCGTGGCCGGCCATGACGACGTTGAGCACGCCGTCGGGCAGGCCGCACTCGCGCAGCAGCTCGGCGAGCGCGAGCATCGTCAGCGGCGTCTGGCTCGCCGGCTTGATGACCATGGTGCAGCCGGCGGCGATGGCCGGGCCGATCTTGCGGGTGCCCATCGCGAGCGGGAAGTTCCACGGCGTGATCATGAGCGTCGGACCGACCGGCTGCTTCATCGTCATGAGGCGGGTCGCGCCGTTGGGGGCGGTCGACCAGCGACCCGAGATGCGCACGGCCTCCTCGGAGAACCAGCGGAAGAACTCGGAGCCGTAGGCGACCTCGCCGCGGCTCTCGGCGAGCGTCTTGCCCATCTCGAGCGTCATGAGCATCGCGAACTCCTCGGCGCGCTCCGTGATCTTCTCGTATGCCGCCCGCAGCAGCTCCGCGCGGTCGCGCGGCGCCGTGCGTGCCCAGTCCGCCTGCGCGGCGACGGCGGCGTCGAGCGCCGCCCGCCCGTCCGCGACGGTGGCGGCGGCCACGTGGGTCAGCACCTCTCCGGTCGAGGGGTCCTCGACCGCGATGGTCTCCCCGTCGCTGCCGTCCCGCCACTGCCCACCGATGAGCAGGCCCTTCGGGACCGATTCGATCACTGACTCGCGCGTCACAGCTGCCATGGCTGAACCCTATTCCTGTTCCTGTCGTGGACGTTCGCCGGTCGTCCCCGCCAGACGCACGGACGACGTCGGGCGGGCACCGACTCACGTGAGCAGGTGCGCGAGCACCGACATCCCCCAGCCGATCATGATGACGAGGAAGAGGCCGACGGCGACCTTGAGGAGCAGCCGCTCGGCCACGTTGGGCTGCGGCCCGTCGAGACCGTCGTCGCCCGCCTCGTCCTGCTCGGGCTCGTCCCACGCGTCCGGGTCGTCGCGAGGCGGGACGCCGATCGGTGCGCTCACCGGCTCGGGCACGTCACGGCGTGGCCGTACGTGGTGAAGACAGCACGGACGGTCGAGACGTACGGGCGCACCCGACCCGACGGGTAGGCGGTCGGGACGTCGATCGCCGCGCCACCGAAGTCGACCTGCGCGCGTCCGCCGCCGCCGAGGACGCTCGTCACGGACGCCGTCACGATGGTGTCGACCTGGAGTCGGAGCTTGCGCCCCAGGGGAAGCGGACCGGCCACGTTGGCACTCGCCGAGGAGCTGTAGGTGTAGTCGCGGTCCACCGCATCGGTCGCCGAGTGGCTGCTGCTCACGGCGTTCACGGACGTAATGGTGCGCAGCAGGGTCGCGTCGTACACGTAGCCGCGGACGACCACGCTTCCGCTGGCCGTCGACGTGCTGCCGAGCGGCGCACCGGACGAGTCCAGGTGCATCTTCCCGGCGTAGGTCGGGGCGAAGTACATGCGTACGGAGTCGGCCGAGCTCCAGCTCGCCGGGATCGACATGTCGCGCCAGGCTCGCGCGACCGCGGTGTTCGTCGTGGTGCCCGACGAGAGGCCGGTGCGGTAGGCGGCGGCGATGGCGTACTCCCCGTCGGTCACCTTCGTCGCCGGCACGAGAACGCGGGCGACCTTGAAGTTGTTGGGGTTCGTGACCGGAGGAGGGTTGGTGACGGACGTGCTCGTCAGTCGGAAGTAGCAGGTCGTGGTCGTCGCTGCGACCGCAGCCCCGGCGGGTGCCGGCGACGACAGCACGAGTGCCGGGGTGAGGGCGATGCCCAGCCCCACGGCGCAGGAGACCAGCTTCGGATTGCGTGCCCTGTGACGTCTCATGGCGGATGCTACTGCGGGCTCGGGGTCCCCGTCAGCGACTTCACTCGGACGACCGGCTCACGCCCTCGGGCGGGACCGGCGTCCGCTCGTCGATCCCCCAGGGCGAGCCGTAGCCCTCGGGCTTCGGCGCCGCGAGCAGGTCGAGGAACGGCACGGCGTCGAAGGCCTCGGGGCCGCGCACACCCGCCCCCTCCCAGGAGCCGTTCGCGAGCAGCTCGAGCGCGACGACCGGGTTGACGGCCGTCTGCCACACGACGCACTGCGTGCCGTAGGCGGCCATCGTCTCGGCGTTGTCGACGACGTGGTGCAGGTAGGTCGCCCGGGGTCTGCCGTCCGTGCCGGTGCCGGTGACGAAGAGGCCGGCGCACGTCTTGCCAGTCATCCGGGGACCGATGGTCGCCGGGTCGGGCAGGACCGCGGCCACCACGTCGCGCGGCGAGACCTGCACGCCCTTGACGGTCACCGGCTCGGTGCGGTCGAGGCCGAGCGTGTGGAGCACCTTGAGGATGCCGATGAACTCGTCGCCGAGGCCGTACTTGAAGGTGACCCGCTTCGCGTCGACCCAGCGCGGCATGAGGAGCACCTCCTCGTGCTCGACGTTGACGCACTCCACGGGACCGATGCCCGCCGGGAACTCGAAGACCTCCGGCTCGCTGAAGGGGGGCGTCGTGAACCAGCCGCGGTCCTTCTCCCACACGACGGGCGGGTTGAGGCACTCCTCGATCGTCGTCCACATCGAGAAGCTCGGGGCGAAGACCTCGTTGCCGTCCTCGTCGTGGACGACGAGGTTGGCGCCGTCACGCGTCCCGAGCTCGTCGATCTCGGAGAACAGGTGATCTGCGGCGTACCGGGCGAAGACGTCCGACAGGCCCGGCTCGACGCCGATGCCGACGAGCGCGAGCCGACCGTCGGCCTCCCACGCGTCGGCGACCGCGAACTGCTCGTCGCCGAGCTTGACGCCCGTGACGGCATACGGCTGCTCGGGGTGCGGGCGCGACAGGCTCATGGCCATGTCGAGGTAGTCGGCGCCGGCAGCCTTGGCGCCGTTGAAGATCGACATCGTGAACTTCGGGTCGACGGCGTTGAAGACGTGCGTGACGCCGTGCTGACGGGCGAGCGCCGTGACGGCGTCCGCCGACGACGCGTCGACCTGGGCGGCCACGAAGCGGGACTCGCCCGGGTGGCGCTCGACGACGGCGGCGACGGTGCGCTCGGCGCGCGCCGCGTCGTAGTCGGCGACCACCCAGGCGTCGAAGAAGCCGCGCTCGGCGGCGATCCGGGCGGCGGCGTCACCGACGCCGCCCGACCCGACCATGAGGACCCTCATCCCTTGTTCGCCCTCCTGGCGTTGCCGATGACCTGACCGGCGATGACGAGCAGCACCGCGATGGCGAACATCGAGAAGCCGATGACGTTGGCCTGGGCGGGGATGCCGCGCAGGTAGGAGGTGTAGACGAACTTCGGGAAGGTCGTCTCGTCGCCCGACACGAAGTTCGTGATGATGAAGTCGTCGAAGCTGAGCGAGAACGAGAGCAGCGCCGCGGATACGATGCCCGGGAGCACGAGCGGGAAGGTGACGCGCCAGAAGGTGCCGCCGGGGCCGGCGTAGAGGTCCTGCGCCGCCTCCTCGAGGCGTGGGTCGAGGCTCTGCAGGCGCGCCTTGACCGTGACGACGACGAAGCTGATGCAGAACATGATGTGGGCGATGACGATCGTCCAGAAGCCGAGGCGGAGCCCGATGTTCGAGAAGCCCTGGACGAAGATCGTCAGCAGGCTCGCGCCGAGCACGATCTCCGGGGTCGCCATGGGGATGAAGACGATGAGGTTGCTCGTCGTGCGCCCCCGGAAGCGGTGCCGCACGAGGGCGAAGGCGATCATCGTGCCGAGGATCGTCGCGAGCACGGTGGCGATGGCGCCCACCTGGAGCGAGACCACCAGCGACTCGCACGCCCCCTGTGCGCCACAGGGATTCGCCCAGTGCTTCGTGGTGAACCCGACCCACGTGATGTTCGACTTGCGGTAGTCGTTGAACGAGAAGGCGAAGGTGTAGGCGACGGGGACGAAGAGGTAGACGAGCACGAAGAGCGCGACGATCATCGCGAAGTGGTCGGCGACCCAGCGCCGGGCAGCGGTCACAGCAGCTCCTCCGTCCCGAAGCGCCGGATGTAGAGGAACACCAGCGCGAGGATCATGGCCATCAGGGTGAACGAGAGCGCGGCCGCCGTCGGGTAGCCGCCGGGAACCCGGAAGAACTGGCTCTCGATGACGTTGCCGACCATCTTCGTGCTGCGGTCGGAGCCGAGCAGCTCGGCGTTGACGTAGTCACCGGCCGCGGGGATGAAGGTCAGCAGGGTGCCGGCGATGACACCCGGCATGCTCATCGGCAGCGTGACGGTGCGGAACGTCGTGAGGCCGTTGGCGTAGAGGTCACCGCCCGCCTCGATGACCTTCGGGTCTGCGCGCTCGAGGGAGGCGTAGATCGGCAGCACCATGAAGGGCAGGAAGTTGTACGTCAGACCCGCGACGACGGCCACCCAGGTCTCGGTGATGTGCCCGCCGGGCAGCAGGTGCAGCGCGTTGAGCGTCGAGGCCACCGGGCCCTCGTCGGCGAGGATCTGGCGCCAGGCGATGGTGCGCAGGATGAACGAGGTGAAGAACGGCGCGATGACGCAGATCATCATGACGTTGCGCCAGCGGCCCGCCTTGAACGCCATGGCGTAGGCGAGCGGGTAGGCCAGCAGGAAGGCGAAGAGCGTCGCGAGGCCGGCGAAGAGCAGCGACCGGCCGAAGTGGCCGGCGAACTCGGTGATCGCGGCCGCGTAGTTGCCGACGTTGACGTCGCGGTAGTAGTAGCCGGGGTAGCCCGGGAACTGCGACTGCAGCGACACCGCCGCGAGCTGCACGAGCGGCCAGACGAAGAAGACCCCGAGCCACACCATGCCGGGTACCAGGAGCAGGTAGGGCACCCAGCGCCGACCCCGGTGCGTGGCGGCCGGGTCGACGTCCGGGGCGCCGGCCGGGCCCGGAGGGGCCGCGAGGCCGTGCGCGACGCTCACGAGGGCACCACCTCGGGCGCGTCCGTGCTGCCGACTCCCCCGTCCCGCCCGGAGGTGCCGGCAGACCCGTTCGCGGGCTGCGGGTCGGGCTGTGGGTCGGCCGGGGTGTCGCCCCGGGAGACGGCGAACGCGTGCCCGGTCTCCCAGCCGAGCCACACCTCGTCGCCCGCGCGCACCGTGTTGGGCTCGACGTCGAGGTTCTGCTCGTAGACCACCCATGTGGCGCCGCTCGGCACGGTGACGAGGTACTGCGTGGCGACGCCCGTGAAGCTGACGTCGGTGACCGTGCCGCGGACGTCGTTGCCGGCCCCCTCGGGGCGGCTCTCGTGCAGGCGCACCTTCTCGGGGCGCACGCCGAAGGTGATCTCGTCGCCCTGGGCCGAGGAGCGCTTGGTGGGGACCCGGACGCGCGTGCCGGCCACCTCGGCGACGAGGTGGTCGCCGTCGCGGTCGACGATGCGGCCGTGGCCGAGGTTCGACTGGCCGAGGAAGTTCGCGACGAACGCCGTGCGTGGCAGGTCGTAGAGCGCCTCCGGGGCGCCCATCTGCTCGATCCGACCGGCGTTCATGACGGCCACGGTGTCGGCCATCGTCATGGCCTCCTCCTGGTCGTGCGTCACGTGGATGAAGGTGAGGCCCACCTCGGTCTGGATGCGCTTCAGCTCGACCTGCATCTCGCGGCGCAGCTTGAGGTCGAGCGCACCGAGCGGTTCGTCGAGCAGCAGAACCTCGGGCCGGTTGACGAGCGCCCGGGCGAGCGCCACGCGCTGCTGCTGGCCGCCCGAGAGCTGCGCCGGCTTGCGTCCGGCGAGGTGGGTCATCTGCACGAGCTCGAGGGCCTCCGCGGCCTTGCCCGCGGCGTCTGGCTCACCGCGACGCTTCGGGCCGAAGGCGACGTTGTCGCCGATGCTGAGGTGCGGGAAGAGCGCGTAGCTCTGGAAGACGGTGTTGACGGGCCGCTCGTAGGGACGCGAGCCGGTGAGGTCGGTGTCACCGATGAGCACGCGGCCGCTCGTCGGCTGCTCGAGCCCGGCGACCATCCGCAGGGTCGTCGTCTTGCCGCAGCCCGAGGGGCCGAGCAGGGCGAAGAACGAGCCACGTGGCACGTCGAGGACGAGGTCGTCGACTGCGGTGAACGCGGCGAACTCCTTGGTGACGTGGTCGATCCGGAGGTCTCCGGACGCCTGGCGGAAGCCGCTCGACTTGCGGGCCATCAGTTCCCCACCACCTTCGCCCAGAGGGCGCTGTAGTCCGCGTCCTCCTGCGCCGACAGCGCACGGAAGCTCTGGACGTTGTTCTTCTCGATGTAGTCCTCGGACGGGAAGATGAACGGGCTCGCGGCCAGCTCCGGGTCGATCTTCTCCATCTCGTCCTTGGCGCCCTGGACCGGGCAGACGTAGTTGACGTAGGCAGCGACCTGCGCGGCGACCGCGGGCTCGTAGTAGTAGTCCATGAGCGCCATCGCGTTGCGCCGGTGGGTCGAGGTGATGGGGATCATCATGTTGTCCGACCACAGCGTGCCGCCGGACTCCGGGATGACGAACTGCCAGTTGTCGTTGCCCGTCTCGGCGCGGAGGACGAAGAGGTCGCCGCTCCAGACGATACCGGCGACGGCGTTGCCGCTCTTCAGGTCCTCGAGGTAGCTGTTTCCCTTGATCCTGCGGATGAACCCGTCGGAGACGCGCTTGTCGACCTCGGCGAAGGCCTTCTCGATCGCGGCCTTGTCGAAGTTGCTCGTCAGGTCGACGCCCTGCTGCTGCATGATCAGGCCCGCGGTGTCGCGGAACTCGCTCAGCACGACGACGCGACCCTTGAGGTCGTCGGCCCAGAGGTCGTCGAGGGACTTGAGCTCGCGACCCACCTTCTCGCGGTTGTAGCCGATGCCGGCGAAGCCCGACTGCCACGTCAGGGAGTACTGCCGTCCGGGGTCGAAGGAGACGTCCTTGAGCGACTCGAGCAGGTTCGGCGCGTGCGGCATCCGGATGAGGTCGAGCGGCTGCACGAGCTCGTCCGGGATGATGCGGTTCGCCATCCAGTCGGTGAAGACGAAGACGTCGCGGTCGATGTCTTGCTTGGCCCTCAGCTGGGGCGCGATCTTGTTGAAGTACGAGTCGTTGTCCTCGATGTCGACGTAGTAGCTCGCCTTGATGCCGGTGCGCTTGGTGAACGCCTCGAGCGTCGGGTACTTCGTCGCATTCTCGTCCTGGTCGAGGTAGGCGGTCCAGTTGGCCCACCGGACGACCTTCTCGGTGTCGCTGACGTCGGTGGGCAGCTTGACCGCGGACTTGCCCGCGGCGGGCGGCAGCGGCGGTGCGCACCCCGACAGGCCGAGGGCGGCGAGGCCGGCGGCCCCGCCGCCGAGCAGCGCCCGACGGGAGAAGCCTGACGATGCGGCCATGGAGGCCAGCGCTCGGACGCCGGGGTCCGATGGGGGGCGACGCTTTCTCACGCCTTCTCCTTCACGTGCGGGTGGACGCCCCCGGTCCGGGTGGACCGGGAGTCCGGACGACGGTGTCCGTCAAGACTTCCCCTGGTGCTTCGGTGGCGCCCGAGGCGCGGGTTCCGTTCTGCTGGTGTGGTGGTCGAACAGGATCGGGTCAGGAGTGGGTCAGCTGTGGGTCAGCTGGGTCACGACTCGATGTTGGCCATGACGTGCTTGACGCGCGTGTAGTCCTCGAGGCCGTACATCGAGAGGTCCTTGCCGTAGCCGCTGTGCTTGAAGCCGCCGTGCGGCATCTCGGCGACGACCGGGATGTGGGTGTTGATCCAGACGCAGCCGAAGTCGAGCTTCTTGCTCATCCGCATCGCCTTGCCGAAGTCGC
This sequence comes from Terrabacter aeriphilus, assembly GCF_039542985.1. Classification (NCBI taxonomy): domain Bacteria; kingdom Bacillati; phylum Actinomycetota; class Actinomycetes; order Micrococcales; family Intrasporangiaceae; genus Terrabacter; species Terrabacter aeriphilus. The sequence goes on along the minus strand of NZ_BAABIW010000011.1, from coordinate 219,247 downwards.
GGGTCCACACGCTGGAGGCGAGGCCGTACTGCACGCCGTTCGCCCACGCGAGCGCCTCGCCCTCGTCGCCGAACTGCTGCACGGTGATGACCGGTCCGAAGATCTCGTTCTGGATCTGCTCGTCGTCCTGGCGCAGGCCGGCGAGCACCGTCGGCTCGAAGAAGTAGCCGTCGCCCAGGCCCTCGGCGCGGCGACCACCGGCGGCGATCCGCGCGTGGTCGGGCAGCCGGTCGATCATGCCGCCGACGTGGGCCACCTGGTTGGGGTTGTTGACCGGGCCGAAGAGGGCGTCCTCGTCGTCCGGGCGACCGACCTTGGCCGAGCTCTTCGCGTACTCGGCGAGGGCGGCGACGAAGTCGTCGTGGATGCGCGGCCCGGCCAGCACGCGGGTGGCCGCGGTGCAGTCCTGGCCGGCGTTGAAGTAGCCGCCGATGGCGATCCCCTCGACGGCCGCCTCGATGTCGGCGTCGTCGAAGACGATGACCGGCGCCTTGCCACCGAGCTCGAGGTGCACGCGCTTGAGGTCGCGCGAGGCGCTCTCCGCGACCTGCATGCCGGCGCGCACCGAGCCGGTGATGGCCACGAGGGCGGGCGTGCGGTGCTCGACGACCATCCGGCCGGTCTCGCGGTCACCGGTGATGACGTTGAAGGTGCCCTCGGGCAGGAACTCCGACGCGAGCTCGGCGAGCAGGAGGGTCGTCTCGGGCGTGGTGTCGGACGGCTTGAGCACGACGGTGTTGCCCGCGGCGAGCGCCGGGGCGATCTTCCACATCGCCATCATCATCGGGTAGTTCCACGGCGTGACCTGGCCGACGACGCCGATCGGCTCACGCCGCACGAACGAGGTGTGGCCCTTCATGTACTCGCCCGCCGACTTGCCCTCGAGCACCCGGGCCGCGCCGGCGAAGAAGCGCAGCTGGTCGAGCATCGGAGGGACCTCCTCGCTGCGCGTCAGGGCGTGCGGCTTGCCGGTGTTCTCGGCCTCGAGGCGGACGAAGTCCTCGGCCCGTGCCTCGATGGCGTCGGCGAACTTCAGCAGGGCGGCCTGCCGCTCCCCGGGCGTCGTGTCGCCCCACGTCTCGAACGCCGTCGCGGCCGCGGCATACGCCCGGTCGACGTCGGCCTGCGTGCTGACCGGGGCCTGCGCGACGACGCCGGCCGTGGACGGGTCGACGATGTCGGTCGTGCTGTCGCCGTCGTGGTCGACGTACTGGCCACCGATGAAGTTGCGGAGCTGGCGGGGCTGGGAACTCATGCGGGAATGCTAGACGCTGGCCTTCGCAATCAGGAAGACTTGGCGAGAAAAAACTTCGGAATCAGTCGCGCGGACACTTGCCAACCGCGCGTTCCACAGGACAGTATCGGCGCATGACGACGATCCGAGGTGTGGCCGCATCTGGAGGCAACCACCCCCGGAAGCCTGCCGTCAACCTCGACGCGGTGAGCAAGACGATCATCGAGCTGCTCCAGCACGACGGACGCAAGTCCTACGCGTCGATCGCGCAACAGGTCGGGCTGTCCGAGGCGGCGGTGCGCCAGCGCGTGCAACGCCTCCTCGACGCCGACGTCATGCAGATCGTCGCCGTGACGGACCCGCTCCAGGTCGGGTTCCAGCGCCAGGCGATGGTCGGGCTCCGTGTGTCCGGCGACATCACGCCGGTCACCGACGCCCTCTCGGCCATCGACGAGGTCGGCTACGTCGTCACGACGGCGGGCAGCTTCGACGTGCTCGCCGAGGTCGTCTGCGAGGACGACAACCACCTCCTCGAGCTGCTCACGACCCGCATCCGGGCGCTGCCCGGGGTCACGGCGACCGAGACGTTCGTCTACCTGAAACTCAACAAACAGCTCTACAACTGGGGTACACGATGAGCATCAACCCGAACGAGGTCTGGGAACCCACCTCGGACCACCGCACGCCCGCCGGCACGCTCCACTCGGAGGCCGCCCGCGACCACCTCTGGATGCACTTCACCCGGCACTCGGTGTTCGAGGACCGCAGCGAGGGCGGCCTCGGCCACACGGTCCCCATCATCACCAAGGGCCAGGGCTGGAAGATCTGGGACGACCGCGGCAACGAGTACATCGACGGCCTCGCCGGTCTCTTCGTCGTCCAGGCCGGACACGGCCGTGAGGAGCTCGCCGAGGCGGCCGCCAAGCAGGCCAAGGAGCTCGCCTTCTTCCCGCTGTGGAGCTACGCGCACCCCAAGGCCATCGAGCTCGCCGAGCGCCTCGCGAGCCACGCCCCGGGCGACCTCAACCGCGTCTTCTTCACGACCGGCGGCGGCGAGGCCGTCGAGACCGCGTGGAAGCTCGCCAAGCAGTACTTCAAGCTGACCGGCAAGCCGACGAAGCACAAGGTCATCTCCCGCGCCGTCGCCTACCACGGCACGCCGCAGGGCGCCCTGTCGATCACCGGCATCCCGGCGGCCAAGGAGATGTTCGAGCCGCTCGTGCCGGGCGCGCACAAGGTGCCCAACACCAACATGTACCGCGCCCCCGAGCACCTGCGCGACGACGAGAAGGCCTTCGGCCGCTGGGCCGCCGACCGCATCGCCGAGGCGATCGAGTTCGAGGGCCCGGACACCGTGGCCGCCGTCTTCCTCGAGCCCGTGCAGAACTCCGGTGGCTGCTTCCCGCCGCCCGCCGGCTACTTCGAGCGGGTCCGCGAGATCTGCGACGAGTACGACGTGCTCCTCGTCTCCGACGAGGTCATCTGCTCCTTCGGCCGCATCGGCTCGATGTTCGCCTGCGACGACTTCGGCTACGTGCCCGACATCATCACGTGCGCCAAGGGCATGACGAGCGGCTACTCCCCCATCGGCGCGATGATCGCGAGCGACCGCCTCTTCGAGCCGTTCAAGAACGGCACGACGTACTTCCCGCACGGCTACACCTTCGGTGGACACCCGGTCTCGGCCGCCGTCGCCATGGCCAACCTCGACATCTTCGAGCGCGAGGGCCTCAACGACCGCGTCAAGCAGAACGCCCCGGTCTTCAAGGCGACCCTCGAGAAGCTGCTCGACCTGCCGCTCGTCGGTGACGTCCGCGGCGCCGGCTACTTCTACGGCATCGAGCTCGTCAAGGACAAGGCCACCCGCGAGACGTTCAACGACGCCGAGTCCGAGCGCCTGCTGCGTGGCTTCCTCTCCAAGGCGCTCTTCGACGCCGGCCTCTACTGCCGCGCCGACGACCGCGGCGACCCCGTCATCCAGCTCGCACCGCCGCTCATCATGGGCCCGGAGCAGTTCGACGACATCGAGTCGCGCCTGCGCTCCGTCCTGACGGAGGCCGAGAACCACCTCTGAGCCGTGCCGACACGGGCCGGCGCGCTGGCCCCCGCGGCCGTATGCCGGCCGGCACGACCGCACGAAGCCACCCGTTCGCGGGTGGCTTCGTGCGTTCCGGGTGGCCTCGTGCGTTCCAGCTCGGCGTCCCCTCCGCACCGGAACGCTGGGGCGCGTCGTTCGTTGGGGTAGGTATCGGGCGAGTGCGACGCCGACGCACCGCCGACGCATAGGAGAAGACATGGGATTCCTCGACAAGCTCCTCGGCCGCGAGCCGCTCCAGCAGCAGGCCCAGCAGCAGGCCCAGCGCCCGCCGCAGGCACCGGCACCGGCCGGTGCGCCGTACGCCGTGCCCGCGCCCCGGGGCGGCGCCTCGAGCGACGACGAGCGGGCCATCGCCCGGTACAGGTACCTGCTGCGCACGGCGCCGCCGGAGGACATCGAGCGCGTGCACACCGAGGCCTTCGCGAAGCTGTCGCCCGAGCAGCGCCAGATGGTGCTGCAGCGCCTCAACGAGGACCTGCCCGAGGCCGAGCGGCCGGTCAGCGACCAGCCCGCCGACCTCGCCCGCAGCGCGACCCGCGCCGAGATGGGCCGACCCGGATACCTGCAGGGTGCCTTCGGTGGCGGACGCGGCGGCATGGGGGGCATGGGTGGCCGGGGCGGCATGGGCATGGGCGGCCTGATCGGGGGCTCGATGCTCGGCACCATCGCCGGTGTCGTCGTCGGCTCCGCCCTGGCCGACATGATGCTCGGCGGCTACGACTCCTCCCCCGAGGCGCAGGAGGCCGGGGACGCGGGCGCTGACTCGGGTGACTCGGGTGATGCCGGTGGTGACGCCGGCGGCGATGCAGGTGGCGACGCCGGGGGCAGCGACCTGGCCGGGGGCGATCTCGGCAGCGACTTCGGTGGCGGCTTCGGTGGCGACTTCGGTGGCGGCGACTTCGGTGGTGGCGACTTCGGCGGCGGGGACTTCGGCGGCGGCTTCTGACGGAACCCGCGGTCGCATCTCGGCAGCCGGGTCCGGATCCCGTCGTCGCGGCACCCCGCCCCACGACGGGATCCGGACTTGCCGGGCCGGCCCGGATCGCCCGGGGGTCGTGTCGGTTTCGTCCAAGACACCGGGCGCGGCGACGCGGCACACTCGGAGGCAGCAACCGCCTCCGACGAAAGGCTCCGACATGGCCGTCGCCTCCCTCAGGATGATCACGCTCGACAGCTCGGACGCCCGCCGCGACGCCGCGTTCTGGTCGGCCGTGCTCGGCTGGGACGTCGCGCACGTGCAGGACGAGTACGCGATGCTGGCCGGACCCGGTGGGGTCGCCCTCGGGTTGGGGCTCGTCGAGGACCACGAGCCTCCGGGATGGCCGAACGCACACGGCAGCAAGCAGTTCCACTTCGACCTGGCCGTCGACGACCTCGACGCAGCGGCCGCGGAGTGCGTGTCCGCCGGGGCGACGCTGCCGGACGCGCAGCCGGGCGAGACGTGGCGGGTGCTGCTCGACCCGAGCGGCCACCCCTTCTGCCTGACCCAGGCGGCCAACTGGGGCTGAGCCGCACGCGACCGCGCGGCCCCGGCGGTCGCCGGCCGCCCTCGATCGCCGGCCCACCCTCGGCCGCCGGCCCACCCCGACGTGGAGCGGCCGGGGTCTGCCCGTCAGACCCCGGCGAAGGCGTGGAAGAGCGCCGCGATGCCGACGATGACCGGCACCGACACGAAGGTGCTGACGAAGATGGCGTCACGCGCGAGGTTGACCTCGCGCCGGTAGCGGACGGCATACGTGAAGATGTTCTGCGCCGTCGGCAGCGCGGCCGTCACGACGACGGCGAAGAGCGCCTGACCCCGCAGCCCCAGGGCCAGGCCCACGCCGAGCGCGACGACCGGCATGAGCGCCACCTTGAGCGCGACGAGGGTCCAGACGTGGCCGGCCGTGTGCCCCGCGGCCGGGCGCGGACCGCGGCGCAGGGAGATGCCGAAGGCGATGAGCATCGAGGGCACCGCCATCGCCCCGAGCAGGTCGATGGGGGCGGCGACGACGCGCGGCAGGTGCACGTCGAGGACGGCGATGAGCAGGCCGGCGACGGCCCCGAGGGTGATCGGGTTGCCCAGCATCCGCCGGAGGCTGCGGCCGAGCGTCGGCCGCTCTCCCCGCGCGTCGCTGTCGAAGAGCGCCATGGCGATCGGGGTGATGATGAGCAGCTGCATGAGCAGCGTCGGCGCCACCCAGGCCACGTCGCCGAGCACGTAGAGGGCGATGGGGATGCCGAGGTTGCCCGCGTTGACGTAGGCGGCCGACAGGCCACCGATGAGCCGCGACCCGAGCGAGCCTCCGGCCCAACGGATTCGGGCCACGACGAGGTAGACACCGACGACCGTGGCGAAGCTGATGAGCGAGGTGACGAGGTTCGCCGAGAGCACGGCGTCGAGGGAGGTCCGCTGCATGACGGTGAGCAGCAGCGCCGGGGACGCGACGTGGAAGGCGAGACGGGAGAGGTTGACCTGGGCGGACTCGTCGAGCACGCGGCGGTCGGCGAGCAGCCAGCCGACCGCGACGATGATCGCGATCGTCGCGAAACCCTCGAGCACTCCGACCATGGCCCCGATCCTCGCAGCGCCGTCCGAGCGCTCGCCGGCGGGTCCGCCCGTCGGCACACCCGGCGCGGACGGCATGCGCGAGGGGCGGGCGCACGGGCGGGCGGGCAGGATGGGCGCATGGAGATCGAGACCCTCGACGAGCTGGACGACCACCTCGACTCGGGGGCGCCCGTGCGCGGGCTGCGCCTGCAGGACCTCGACCTCACCGGCTACGAGGCGCGCCTCGCCGCACGGCGCGACCTCACCGGACTGGTGGTGCTGGGCGGCACGGTGCCGCTCGCCGTCGGCGAGCTGCTGCTGCGGCGGGGCGCCATCGTCTTCCCCGGCGTCGCCGACGCACCGGTCGACCCGTGGCGCGGGCTCTACCTTCCCGGTGACCTCTACGCCGGTCTGGAGCACGGGTACGCCGCCACCCCCGACGCCCGCGCCTACCACTGGATGATCGACGCCCGACTGCGCAGCGACGCGTACTGCACCCTCGTCCGAGCTATCCACGACGACTCCGTGACCGACGAGCTGGACGAGTTCGTCGAGGGCCGCTCGGTCGTGGGGATCATGGGCGGGCATGCGCTGCAACGAGACTCGTCGTCGTATGCAGAGGCTGCGATCCTGGGCCACACCCTGGCTGACGCCGGTCACCTCGTCGCGACCGGTGGAGGTCCGGGCGCCATGGAGGCGGCCAACCTCGGCGCGCTCTGCCGGAGCCAGCACGACGTGGACGACGCGTTGCGGCGGCTCGCAGCCGTCCCGGGGTTCCGCCCGGACGTCACTGCCTGGGCGAGGGTCGCCCTGTCGGTGCGTGCCGACGTCGTCGTCGGCGGCGAGCCGGCCGGACCCACCGAGACGCTGGGTCCCTCGGCCCGGTCGCTCGGCATCCCGACGTGGTTCTACGGCCACGAGCCGCCCAACGTCTTCTGCGACGCCATCGCCAAGTACTTCTCGAACGCGATCCGCGAGGAGGGGCTGCTCGCGCGCTCGAACGCCGGCGTCGTGGTGCTCGAGGGCGCGGCCGGCACGGTGCAGGAGGTGTTCCAGGCCGTGACCCCGCTCTTCTACGCCGCCGAGGACGCCGTGCTGCCGCCGCTCGTCCTCGTCGGCCGGCGGCACTGGACCGATCGCGTGCCCGTGTGGCCGGCGGTCCGTGCCCTGGCGGCGGGTCGGCCGATGGAACGGGCCGTGCACCTCGTCGACACGCTCGAGGAGGTGGCCCCCCTGCTGCTGCCGGGCGCACCACCCGCCCCGAGCGGCCCGGGCGCCCCGACCCCGCTCCCCTGACGCCGGAGGACCCGACCCGCGGCCGGAACCACGCCGTGGCGCAGTTGCAGCCGTCGGAGGACCCGACCCGCGGCCGGAACCGCGCCGTGGCGCAGTTGCAGCCGTGGGCGGACCCGACCCGCGGCCGGAACCACGCCGTGGCGCAGTTGCAGCCGTCGGCGTGGGTTGCTCAGCTGGGTCCGGACGACCTGAGGACGGGGGCCAGGGTGTCGAGCACCGCGACGTCCTCGATCGTGGCCGGCACGACCGGGCTCTTGCCGTCGGCCATCTCGCGCATCGTCTTGCGCAGGATCTTGCCCGACCGGGTCTTGGGCAGGCCCGCCACGATGTCGACCCGGTGCAGGGCCGCGACCGGACCGACCTCGGCCCGCACGCGCGCCACGAGCTCCGACCGGATCCGCTCGCCCTCGGTCTCGGCGTCGATCCCCGACTTCAGCACGACGAGGGCCCGCGGCACCTGCCCCTTGAGGTCGTCGTGCACCCCGATGACGGCGCACTCGGCGACGGCCTCGTGCCCGGCGAGCGCCTCCTCGAGCGACCCGGTCGACAGCCGGTGCCCGGCCACGTTGAGCACGTCGTCGGTGCGACCCATGACGTAGAGGTAGCCGTCCTCGTCGAGGTGGCCGCCGTCGCCGGTCAGGTAGTAGCCAGGGAAGGCGGAGAGGTAGGAGCTGACGTAGCGCTCGTCGTCGCCCCACAGCGTCGGCAGCGTGCCCGGAGGCATCGGCAGCTTGATGCAGATCGCGCCCTCGACCCCGGGTGGGACCGGCTCCCCGGCGCCGTCGAGCACCGTCACGTCGTAGCCCGGCACCGGCACGGTCGGCGACCCCGGCTTGATCGGCAGCAGCCCGATCCCCTTGGGGTTCGCGGCGATCGGCCACCCGGTCTCGGTCTGCCACCAGTTGTCGATCACCGGCTTGCCGAGCGCCCCGGACGCCCACGCATACGTGTCGGGGTCGAGGCGCTCTCCGGCGAGGAACAGCGCCCTGAAGCGCGAGAGGTCGTGGCCCGCGAGCTTCGACGCGCTCGAGTCGTCCTTCTTGATCGCCCGGAAGGCCGTCGGCGCCGTGAAGAGGCACACGGCGCCGTACTGCTCGATGACCCGCCAGAACGCGCCGGCGTCGGGCGTGCCGACCGGCTTGCCCTCGTAGAGCACCGTCGTCGCACCCGTGAGCAGCGGGGCGTAGACGATGTAGGAGTGCCCGACGACCCAGCCCACGTCGCTCGCGGTGAACATCGTCTCGCCGGGCGCCACGTCGTAGATGTTGGCCATCGACCAGCGCAGCGCGACCGCGTAGCCGCCGCTGTCGCGGTAGATCCCCTTGGGCCGGCCGGTCGTGCCGGAGGTGTAGAGGACGTAGAGCGGGTCGGTCGCCGCGACGGTGACGCAGTCGGCCGGCTCGGCGTCGGCGTCGACCTCGTCCCAGGTCATCTCCTCCCAGTCGGTGTCGCGCTCCCCCACCGCGGCCCGCAGCTGCTCGCGCTGGAGCACGATGACGGACTCCGGCTTGTGGGTGCTGCGGTGGAGCGCCTCGTCGAGCATCGGCTTGTAGGGCACGACGCGCGACGGCTCGACGCCGCAGCTGGCCGACACGACGACCTTGGGCGCCGCGTCCTCGATGCGCGCCGCGAGCTCCTGCGGCGCGAATCCGCCGAACACCACGGAGTGCACCGCCCCGAGCCGCGCGCACGCGAGCATCGCGACGACCGCCTCCGGCACCATCGGCATGTAGATGACGACGCGGTCGCCCTTCTCGACCCCGAGCCCGGCGAGGGCACCCGCGAAGCGCGCGACGCGCGCGAGCAGGCCGGCATACGTGATCGTCTCCTGCGCGCCGGTGACCGGCGAGTCGTAGTGCAGGGCGGGCTGCTCGCCGCGCCCCGCCGCCACGTGCCGGTCGAGCGCGTTGAAGCAGACGTTGAGCTCGGCATCGGGATACCAGCGGTAGAACGGCGGTCGCGTGTCGTCGAGGATGCGCGTGGGCGGCGTCACCCAGTCGATGCCGCGGGCGGCCTCGCGCCAGAAGCCTTCCGGGTCGCGCAGGCTCGCCTCGTGGATGCGTCGGTATGCCGTCACCTCACCACCGTCCAGGCGCTCGCGCACGCTCGTGCCCGTGTCCGTCGGTGTGTCCGTCGTCGCGGCCGTGTCCGCGCCCGTCCCGTCGTCGATGACGTCTCCCATGGCCTCACTGTGCCGTCGGGGCCGCCTCCGCGCCAGAGTCCGTGCGCCGAGGTGACGCATCTGACAGACGAACGGTCGTGATCGCCACGCACAGCGCCGCGGCGACGAGGCAGAGGGCACCCGCGACGTACCACGCGAGGTCGTAGGTGCCGAGCTGGTCGCGCACGAGCCCGGCGCCGACCGCCGCCACGGCCGCACCGAGCTGGTGCGCGGCGAAGACCCAACCGAAGACGATCGGGGCCCGGTCGCCGTAGGCGCTACGGCACAGGGCGATCGTCGGGGGCACCGTGGCCACCCAGTCGAGGCCGTAGAAGAGGATGAACGCCAGCATGCTGACGTGCATCGTGTCGCCGAAGAGTGACGGGAGCAGGAAGAGGGATGCGCCGCGCAGCGTGTAGTACGCGGCGAGCAGGGTGCGCGGGTCGACTCGGTCGGTGAGCCAGCCGGAGAAGATCGTGCCGACGACGTCGAAGATCCCGACGAGCGCGAGCAGGCCGGCGGCCGTCGTCGTCGGCATGCCGTGGTCGTGGGCGGCCGGGATGAAGTGGGTGCCGACGAGCCCGTTCGTCGAGGCGCCGCAGACGGCGAAGCTGCCCGCGAGCAGCCAGAACACCCGGGTGCGGGCGGCGTCGCGCAGCGTGCCGAGCGCGACGTGGACGGGGTGCGCCGACGGCCGCGGCGGGCGGGCCACCGGGGTGCCGTCCGGGGCCCCGTACGCGGTGCGACCGAGCACGCTCGGGTGGTCGTGCATCCGGAGCAGCACGAGCGGCACCACGGCGACGGCGACCACGGACGTCGTGATCGCGGCCGCGCGCCAGCCGTGGTGCTCCGCGAGCCAGGCGAGCGCGGGTAGGAAGATGAGCTGGCCCGTCGCGCCGGCGGCCGTGAGGATGCCGGTGACGAGCCCGCGCCGCGCGACGAACCAGCGGCCCGACACGGTTGCGACGAGGCCCATCGACATGGCGCCCGTGCCCAGGCCGACGACGATGCCCCAGCACAGCACGAGCTGCCACGACTGCGTGACCCACACGGGCAGGAGCGAGCCGACCCCGACGAGGAGCAGGGCCACCGCGACGACCCGCTGGACGCCCAGGTGCTCCATCAGCGCGGCGGAGAAGGGCGCCGCGAGCCCGAAGAGCACGAGGTTGACCGAGACCGCGAGGCCGATGACGCCCATCGGCCAGCCGAACTCCTCGTGCAGGGGCGTCATGAGCACGCCGGGCGTGGACCGGAAGCCGGCCGCCCCGATGATCGTCAGGAACGTGACGGCCGCCACCCACCACGCGGGGTGCAGCCCTCGGGGCGCCGCGTCGTCAGGGCGGGCACCGGGGTCGTTCACGACGTTCACGACGTTCACGGCGGGCACGGCGGGCACGGCGGGCACGGCGGGAAGGGTGGGCACGGCGTCGTCGGGGAGGTCGGCGGCACGGCGGTCGGTGAGGCTCACCCGCCCACCCTCCGGCATCCGGGCGCCCCGGAGCGAGTGGCCGGAAGGACACGATGTGCAAGAATCTGGCCATGCGCCTGCCGACCGACCGACCCCACCGCGTCGCGGTCCTCGCGCTCGACGGCGTCGTCGCCTTCGAGCTGGGCCTGCCGCACCGCTTCCTGCGCGCCGGGGCCCTCGAACCGGGTGCTCCGGGCCGGCCCACGACCGGGCCGACGCCCTACGAGGTGATGATGTGCACCCTCGACGACGGGCCGGTCGTGACGTCGGCGGGCTACGCCGCGCTCCCCACCCACCCGCGATCGGTCGTCGCGACCGTCGACACCGTCGTCGTGCCGGGCATCACGAACAGCCCGATCGTGTCCGAGGGCCGCCTGCCCGACGAGCTGCGGGCGCTGGCTGCGACCGCCCGACCGGACGCCCGGTGGCTCTCGATCTGCACCGGCGCCTTCGTCCTCGCCGGCCTGGGCAAGCTCGACGGACGCGAGGCCACCACCCACTGGGCGCACGCCGACGCCTTCGCCCGGTACTTCCCCGCCGTCACGCTCACGCCGGACGTGCTCTACGTCGACCACGGCGACGTGCTCACCTCCGCTGGCAACGCGGCCGGCATCGACCTGCTGCTCCACGTGCTGCGCCAGGACCTCGGCACCGAGGCGGCCAACCGGGTGGCGCGCGGGGCGGTCGTGGCGCCGTGGCGGGCCGGTGGGCAGGCCCAGTTCATCGAGCGGCCGGTGCCGGCGGGCTCCGGCTCCGGGGGCGCCACGGGCACGGCACCGACGCGGGCCTGGGCCCTCGACCGCCTCGGTCAGCCGATCGGCCTCGGCGACCTCGCCGCCCACGCCGGCATGAGCGTGCGCACCTTCACCCGGCGCTTCCGTGAGGAGACCGGCGAGACGGCCGGCGCCTGGCTCGTGCGGGCCCGGGTCGACCGCGCGCGGCACCTTCTCGAGACGACCGACCTGCCGGTCGACCGGGTCGCGGACCAGGCGGGGTTCGGCACGGCGTCCTCGCTGCGCCAGCACCTCGCGGTGGCCGTCGGGATGTCGCCACTGGCCTACCGCCGCACCTACCGCGCGGCGCCCGCCTGAACGCCTACGACCCCGGACGACGACCGCGGGACGAGGGAGCCCGGCCGCCGGGGCGTCGCGGAGCGCGACCCTGCGCGTCGGCGCCACTGCCGTTGCCGTTGCCACCGCCGTTGCCGTAGCCACCGCCGTTGCCGGCGCCACCGGCGGCGCCGTCGCCGACGACCCAGCGGAGCTCGCTGCGGTGCTCGAGCCCCAGCTTGTCGAGCAGCGAGGCCATGTGCGTCTTGACCGTCGCGGGACCGATCCCGAGGGTCTCGGCGATCCCGACGTTGCCGGGGTCGCCGAGCGGACCGGTGACGAGCTCCACGACGGCACGCTCGCGGGGAGAGAGCGCCGCGAGCGGGTCGGGCGGCGGCTCGTCGGCGACCGGGCCGACGCGCGTGATGACGCTCGCCTGGATCTCGAAGCAGCGCATCCCGATCTCCGAGAGGCGGCGTGCGGTGTCGGCGTCACCCCCGGCATCGAGGGCCGTGGCGATCTCCTGGAGCTCGCGCGAGACGGCCGTCAGCTCACGGCAGGCCGTGTTGACGGCGAGCAGCAGTCCCGGGTTGCCCTCCCCCTCGAGCTCCGGGTAGACGAGGCCGAGGTTGAGGTTGCGCGACGGGTCGCTCGCGTGGACCCGGTCCACCACGAGGGCTGCGAGCCACTCCATGGCTGCTGCGCTCTCGTCGGTGAAGGCGCCGGGGGTGTCCGAGAGGGCCCCGACGACGCCCACGACGCGGGTGCCGTCGCTGCTGACCATCGGCACGACGTGTGCGTCCGCCGAGAGGTCGTCGTCACCGAAGCGCGACCCACGGTTGAGCAGCGCGCCCCCGTCGTCGGCATACCGGTACGGCCGGCGCGACGCGAGCACCCAGGCGACGACACCGGACGGACCGAACGTCAGCGTGCCGCCCTCGAGGTAGGCGCCGTTGCTGAAGACGTAGGGGTAGCTGATCCGCCGGTCGGCCTCGTTGATGAGACCGACGTAGAAGTCGTCGAGGGGCACGAGCGCCCCGATGGCCGCGCGGTAGGCGTCGTAGGCCGTGAACACGTCGGACCGGTCGGCCTCGTGGATCGTCTGGTCGGCATGGCGCAGCGCCCGCAGCGTCGCGTCCGACAGCCTCGTGGTCCCCTGCGCCCTCGTCGCCACGTGCGCCCTTCCCTGCGTCCCTGAACCGCCGAACCACATCGGGCTCGAACCGCTCCGAGGGGCCCACGCTACCGACACGGCGGCCCCAGGGGGGCCACACGGCCTCCCCCTCTGGTGGAGCGGCTCCGTCCACCCACGGGGGATGCCACGCGCACCCCTGCGGATGTCACCCTGTCTTCGCCGGTCGAACCGGCACAACAGGGCAGGGTCAAGGGGGGCACTCCGGCGGCGTCAGCCGCCGGTCACCACGTGTCGCGCCGGTTCACCGGCGCGCGAGCACAGGGGGCTCCGGGCACACGGTGCGCCGCTCCCGAAAGACCCTGGTGCCGGAGCACGGCCTGGTTCCCGGCGGGCAAGGAGGAGTCCGCCGGGGACCGGCTGGCCGCACGCCCGCCCGCCCCGGGAACCGAGCGCACCGAGCGCACCGCGTCGAGCGCACCGCGTCGAGCGCACCGCGTCGAGCGCACCGGACAGGAGGCACCCACCGCGTCCGGGCGCGCGGAAGCGTTCTCAGGTGGCGATCGGCGCGTGCGGGTGCACGGCCGAGCGGCCCTGGAACGAGAGGATCGCCGGGTTCTGGATGACGCCGCCGCGGATCTCGATGGCGCGCCGGATCGTCGGCGAGGAGTCCCAGATCTCCGGACCGGCCATGACGGTCGGCAGGAACGGCAGCAGGGCCTCGCTGATCTCCCACGTGGCGGCGTCCCAGAGGTAGGACGGGCTGTGGTCGACGGCGTAGTAGAGCACGTGGTCGCCGACGAGGAAGGTCGGCTCGGTGAAGGTCGTCGGACTGGCCCAGCTGAAGCCCATGCCCTCGTCGCACGACACGTCGATGACGATGCTGCCCGGCGTCATCCGCTTGAGGTCGTCCTCGGTCATGAACGTGATCGGGGCGTCGGTGTCCTGGAGCACGCAGTTGACGACGATGTCGTGCCCGGCGAGGAACTCCCCCAGGGCCACCGGGCCGTCCTCGGTGACGGCGTGGCTGACGCGTGCGGTCGTGTCGTCGGTGTCGAAGTGCACGATCCGGGCCGAGTGGATGGGTGAGGCGACGGCCGCCTTCTGCCGGTGGGTCAGCACGTCGACGTCGCCGATCCCGAGCGCGTTGAGCGCGGTGACGGCCCCGCGGGCCGTGGCCCCGAAACCGATGACGACGGCACGCCGCTGCGGGCCGTAGTCACCGGTCACCCCGGCGATCTGGAGCGCGTGGAGCACCGAGCAGTAGCCGGCGAGCTCGTTGTTCTTGTGGAAGACGTGGAGGCTGAACGAGCCGTCCTTGTTCCAGTGGTTCATCGCCTCGAAGGCGATGAGGGTCAGCTGCCGGTCGATGGCGACCTGGGTCAGCTCGGCGTCCTGCACGCAGTGCGGCCAGCCCCAGAGCACCTGGCCGAGCCGCAGGGCCTCGATGTCGCTGAGCAGGGGCTTCGGCGCGAGGATGACGTCGCACTGCGCGACGAGCTCGTCACGGCTGAGGAACCCGCCGACGTAGCGCTCGAGCTGGTCGTCGGAGACGCCGTGGCGCTCGCCGTAGCCCGTCTCGAGGAAGACCCGCCCGCGCAGCTCCTCGGGGATGCGGTCGACGTGCTTGGGGTGCAGCGGCAGCCGGTGCTCGTTCTCCTTGAGGGACCGGGCCATGACGCCGAGGCTGAGCTGGACCATGCGAGGACCTCCTGGTGGGCCGCCCCGCGCTCGGCCCGGCGACTCGTCCGACTCGTCACCGGTGCCCGAGCCCGGGCACGACCCCGCCAGCGTACGCGCGTCAGGCGGTGGAGGCGGCGAGCTGCCCGCAGGCTCCGTCGATGTCCTGGCCGCGCGTGTCGCGGATCGTCGTCGGGATGCCGTGCGCGCGCAGCCGCTCGACGAAGTTCTGCTCGACGCCGGGGCGCGACGCGGTCCACTTCGAGCCCGGCGTCGGGTTGAGCGGGATCGGGTTGACGTGCACCCAGCCACGGCCGCGCCGGTTGAGCTTCTCGCCGAGCAGGTCGGCGCGCCAGCCCTGGTCGTTCATGTCGCGGATCAGGGCGTACTCGATCGACACCCGGCGCCCGGTCGCCTCGTAGTAGCGGTAGGCCGCGTCGAGGGCCTCGTCGACCGACCAGCGCGTGTTGATCGGCACGAGCTCGTTGCGCAGCTCGTCGTCGGGGGCGTGCAGCGAGAGGGCGAGCGTCACGGGGATGCCCTCCGCCGTCAGCTTGTCGATGCCGGGCACGAGCCCGACGGTCGACATCGTGATGCCCCGTGCCGAGAGGCCGAGGCCGTCGGGGGCCGGGTCGGTGAGGCGGCGGATCGCGCCGATGGCCGCCTTGTAGTTGGCGAGCGCCTCGCCCATGCCCATGAAGACGACGTTGCTGACGCGCAGCGGGGCCTCGCGGTCCTCGTCACCGCCGCCCGCGAGCTCGCCGCGGCGCAGGGCCCGGGCCGCCCACACGACCTGCTCGACGATCTCGCCCGCAGACATGTTGCGGGTGAGCCCGGCCTGGCCGGTGGCGCAGAACGGGCAGTTCATGCCGCATCCGGCCTGGCTCGAGATGCAGATGGTGACGCGGTTCGGGTAGCGCATGAGCACCGACTCGACGATGGCGCCGTCGTGCAGCCGCCACGCGTACTTCATCGTCTGGCCGTCGTCGGCCACGCGCTGGACGATCGGGGTGAGGAGCGTCGGCAGCAGGTCGGCCACGAGCTCGGCCCGGATCGCCTTGGGCAGGTCGGTCATCTGCTCCGGGTCGTCCTCGAGGCGCTCGAAGTAGTGCGTCGAGAGCTGCTTCGCGCGAAACCCCTGGTGCCCCAGCGACTCGACGGCCTCCTTGCGCTCAGCCGGTGCGAGGTCGGCGAGGTGGCGCGGCGGCTTGCCGCGCCGGGGGGCGCGGAAGGTCAGCTCGCCCGGCTCGGGACGGGAGGTTGTCGGCTCGGGCAGCGCGACGGGGGCCGTCGCAGGGCCGGACGTCGCGTCGGACGCAGGAACGGATGCGGCGTCTGGCGCGGGCTCGGGCGTTGCGGCGGGCTCGGACGCGGGGGCGGGGGTGTCAGTCATCTCCCCACCAGTGTCTCAGGTGGAGTCAAAACGCGGTGCGCGCTGCTCCGCCACGGCGTTGCCGCCGTCGACGACGAGCACCTGGCCCGTGACGTAGGACGCCTCGCGGGCGGTGAGGAACGCGACCGCGGCGGCCACCTCGTCCGCGGTGCCGGAGCGCCCGAGCGGGGTGGCGCCCGCCTCGTGCGCCTCGTCGGGGGTCTGCGAGCCGGTGGCGACCCAGCCCGGCGCCACCGCGTTGACCGTGACGCCGTGCCGCGCCTCGTCGACGGCGAGCGCGCGGGCCAGCCCGACGAGGCCGGCCTTGGCCGTGGCGTAGGCGATCTCCGATCGCATCGCCATGACGGCCCCGGTGAGGCTGCTGACGAGCACGACCCGCCCCGAGCCGGATGCCCGCAGCGCGGTGAGCGACGCGCGCGTCACGAGGTAGGCCGTGTCGAGGTTGCGCGCGAGCGAGCGCCGCCACCGCTCCACGTCGGTCGCGACGAGGTCGCCGCCGAGCGTGTCGGGGTCGGCTGCGCTCACCATGCCGGCGTTGTTGACGACGGCGTCGAGGCGGCCGTGCCGGGCGAGGCAGTGGCGCACGAGCGCGTCGGCGTCCTCGGGGCGGGTCAGGTCACCGGCGAGGCCCGAGGCCTCGATGCCCTCGGCGGTCAGCTCGTCGACGCGGGACGCGACGCGCCCGGTCGTCGCGCCGAGCACGACGGCGGCACCGAGCCGCCCGAGCATCCGGGCGCTGGCGAAGCCGATGCCGCTCGCGCTGCCGGCGCCCGTGACGAGCACGACGCGCCCGGTGTGGTCGAAGGGCCGCGCCGGGCTCACGGCCGCGGTCTGCTCGTGGTCGCCCACGGCTCAGGAGGGCTGGGCGGCGAGGAGCGTCAGCACGGCCCAGACGACGGGCGCGACGACGACGAGGGAGTCGAGCCGGTCCATGATGCCCCCGTGGCCGGGGAGCACGTTCGACATGTCCTTGATGCCGAGGTCGCGCTTGATGAGCGACTCCATGAGGTCACCGACGGTGGCCGCGATCGCCACCCCCACCCCGAGCGCGATGCCGATGACCCACGAGTGGTCGAGCAGCAGGTGCACCGTCAGGGAGCCGCCGATGACGCAGAGGAGCACCGACCCGGCGAAGCCCTCCCACGACTTCTTCGGGCTGATCGAGGGAGCCATCGGGTGGCGGCCGAAGAGGACCCCTGCGGCATAGCCCCCGACGTCGCTGCACACGGTCGTGATGAGGAAGACGAAGACGCGACCCAGGCCGTCCTCCGGCGCGAGCAGCAGCACGGCGAACCCGACGAGGAAGGGCGGGTAGGTCGAGATGAAGACACCCCCGAGCGCGTCGCGCCCGGCCCCTTCACGGTGACCGGCAGCACGCCAGACCACGACGGCGAGGCACGTCAGCACCCACGCGACGACGAGCCCGGCGGGTCCGTGCACGTAGGCGGCCCACAGCGTGGCGACCATGCCGACGACCGGGGGCGCGAGCGGCGCGTGGACGCCGGCGTTGCGCAGCGCGGCGCGCAGCTCCCAGATGCCGACCGCCACGGCGAGGGCGACGAGGACGACGAACGACTCCTTGCGGATGAGCAGGGTCGCGATGATGAGCACGCCGAGGCCGACCCCCACGCCGATCGCGGCCGGGAGGTTGCGGCCGGCCCGGCTCTGCTTCTTCTCGAGCACCTGCTCGGGCGGCGTGCCCGCGAGGTCGTCCAGGGCAGGGTCGTAGGGCACGGGCTCGAGCAGCCCGTCGCCGTCGGTCTGCGGACCCCGGGTGGTGGGGTCCACGGGCTCCGACGGGGAGTCAGTCGTCATCATCGGGGACGAGCGTCGAGGTCACACCTCGAGCAGCTCGGTCTCCTTGGCCTTGACGAGACCGTCGACGAGGTCGGTGTGCTTCTTGGTGAGCCCGTCGAGCTCCTTCTCCGCGCGCGCGCCGTCGTCCTCACCGACCTCACCGTCCTTGACGAGCTTGTCGAGGTCGGTCTTGGCCTTGCGCCGGATGTTGCGCACGGAGACGCGCGCCTCCTCGGCCTTGTGGCTCGCGAGCTTGATGTACTCGCGACGGCGCTCCTCCGTGAGCTCCGGCATGACGCAGCGGATCTGGTTGCCGTCGCTGCTCGGGTTGACCCCGAGGTCGGAGTCGCGGATGGCCTTCTCGATCTCGTGCATCGCGGACTTGTCGAACGGGATGACGAGGATGGTGCGCGGCTCGGGGTTCTGGAACGACGCGAGCTGCTGCAGCGGCGTCGGGGCGCCGTAGTACTCGACCGTCAGTTTGTTGAACAGTCCCGGGTTCGCACGGCCGGTGCGGATGCCCGCGAAGTCCTCCTTGAGGACCTCGACGGCCTTGTCCATCTTCTCCTCGGCCTCGAACATCGTCTCTTCGATCATGTGCCTGGCTTCCTCGTCGGTCGTTCGTCGGTCGTTCGTCGGTCGTTCGTCGTTCGTCGGGGTGCTGCTGGGCCGGGCGAGCGCGTGGTGAAGCGCCGGCCGGTCCTCGCTCAGGCGTTGGTGACCAGCGTGCCGATCTTCTCACCGAGCAGGGCGCGCGTGATGTTTCCCGCGCCCTCCATGCCGAAGACCACCATCGGCAGCTTGTTCTCCATGCAGAGGCTGAAGGCAGCCGCGTCGACGACCTTGAGGCCCTCCACGATGGCGTCCTGGAAGGTCACCGTCTCGAGCTTCTTCGCCTCGGGGTTGGTGCGGGGGTCGGAGTCGTAGACGCCGTCGACGCCGTTCTTGGCGATGAGCACGGCGTCGCACTTGATCTCGAGCGCGCGCTGCGCGCTCACCGTGTCGGTGGAGAAGAACGGCATGCCGGCGCCGGCGCCGAAGATCACGACGCGGCGCTTCTCGAGGTGGCGGATGGCCCGGCGCGGGATGTAGGGCTCGGCGACCTGCTGCATCGCGATGGCGGACTGCACGCGGGTCTCGACGCCCTCCTTCTCGAGGAAGTCCTGCAGCGCGAGGCAGTTCATGACGGTGCCGAGCATGCCCATGTAGTCGGCGCGCGTGCGGTCCATGCCGCGCTGCTGCAGCTCGGCGCCGCGGAAGAAGTTGCCGCCACCGATGACGACGGCCACCTCGACGCCGCCGCGCACGGCGTCGGCGACCTGCTTGGCGATGCCGGCGACGACGGCCGGGTCGAGGCCGATGCTGCCACCACCGAAGACCTCACCGGAGAGCTTGAGAAGGACCCGGTGGAAGGGGGTCGTCTGGGCGTCGGTCATGGCGCAGGGCCTCCTCGTGGGCAGCGTTCCGGCGGTCGGTCGATCTTTCCACACCGGCCCCCCATCGGTCGCATCGGGCTCAGGCGGGTCGCCCGCCCGTCGCTGCACACGCCGGCAGACCCGCCAGCACGCTCGGCAGGGCGGCGGCGAGCCGCGCGTAGTCGTCCTCGTCGTTGTAGGGCGCCGCGGCGAGGCGCAGGTAGCCCCGTCCGTCGAACGCCACGGGCGGCACGACCAGGCCGGCCGCACTGAGGCGCTGCCACAGCTCCTCGGCGGCGTCCGTCGTCGTCGCCACCCCGTCCGGCAGCGCGACGAGGCGCAGGCAGGGGGCAGCAGGTATGCCGCCGTGCGGGCTCTCCGTGCCCAGCGCGGTGGCCACGTGGTCGGCGCCGCGCAGGAGCAGCTCGGCGTTGCGGGCCACCTGCTCCCAGCCTCCCAGGTCGGCCCACGCCGCGAGACCGTCGGGCACCGAGACCCACGCGGAGTGGTCGACGGTGCCCTGCAGGTCGAAGCGCTCGGGGAAGGGCAGTCCGTGGGCCCACGAGGTGACGAGCGGGCGCATCGCCGCACGGTGCGCGGGCGCCACCCAGAGCGTCGCGGCGGCCCGCGGCGTGTAGGACCACTTGTGCAGGTTGCCGGCCCAGAACGCCACCCCGAGGGCCTCCACGTCGAGGCCCGGCACGGCCCCCGGCACGTGCGCGGCGTCGACGAGCACGGGCACGGGGGCGACGGCGGCGGCCACCTGCGCGACGGGCAGCACGATCGCGGTGGGCGAGGTGACCTGGTCGATGACGACGAGGCGCGTGCGCTCGGTCACGGCCGCCACGAAGGCGGCCACGACGTCGGCGGGCTCGTCGTCGACGCCGAACGTCGCCGTGCGGAGCGTGGCGCCGCGCGCCTCCGCGCTCCACCCCGCCGTGAGGTAGCCGTGGTTGCTGACGAGCACCTCGTCGCCCGGGCCGACGTCGAGGCCCTGCAGCACGACGCCGACGGCCTCGGTGACGTTGCGCACGAGGGCCGTCGAGCCGGCCGGGACACCGATGAACCGGGTGGCGGCCTCCCGCGCGGCCTGGAGGGCGGCCGGCAGCTCGTCGCGGAAGGCCCGCATGGGCGCCGCCTCGATGCGCGCGCGGGCCCGGTCCTGGGCCTGCCGGACCGACCGGGGCACGGCGCCGAAAGCCCCGTGGTTGAGGTGGGTCAGGGTCGGGTCGAGCTCGAAGAGCTCCGCGATGTCGGCACGCACCCGGCCCATCCTGCCCGACGGCCGTGCCCCGCTCAGCGCTGCACGTCGGCGGTCCAGTAGGCCAGGCACGACGCGTCGCCGCTCGGCGCGCGCCAGCCGGGCAGGGCCGCGGCCCGGCTCCGGCCGAGGTTGAACGAGAGCACGTCGTCGTCGGCGGGCCGCCACTGCGCGGACAGGATGCAGTCGGCGACCGACGCGGGCAGCGTGCCGTTCGCGATGGTCGGGGCCGCGTCGGGCCCGAGGGTGGCGAGGTAGGCGGCGTCGACCGCGCCGGTCGAGACGTAGCGGTCGAGGTTGCGCTGCGCTACCCAGGCCTCCGGGTTCGCGAGACCGCCGACGAGCAGGAGGACGGCCGCGGAGAGAAGCGCGGCCCGGGGCAGCCAGGACCCCCGCAGGCGGATGCCCGCGACGAGCACGAGGACGACGAGCAGCCCCAGCCACAGCTCGACGGCGTCGACGAGCACCCGCAGCACGGTGAAGCCGTAGGCCTGCTGGTAGAGATCCATCCGGTGCAGCGCCGAAGCGACGACGACGAGGGTGAGCGCGCAGAGCGCCCCGAGGACGCTGCGCAGCACGAGCCGGTCGCGGGCCGAAGCCTGTGGGGCCTTGCGCACGGCGAGCGCCACCGTCGCGAGCGTCAGCAGGGTGGCCGCCATGAGCTGCCCGAAACCCTGGTGCACGTAGGCGGCATACGTGAGCCCCGTCGAGCGCTGGACGTAGGCGTGGCCGCCGAAGAGGGCGGCAGCCTGCGCGACGACGAACGCCACGAAGAGCGCGACGACGAGCCCGACGGGCACGACCCACTCCCACAGCCGGGCGACCGGGCGGGCCTCGGGCAGGCCCACGCGGTCGACGCGCGGTGGGTTGAGGGCGAGGTAGCAGCCCGCGAGCAGGGCGCCGCCCATGACGAAGCCGACGAACGAGCGCACGACGAGGCTGTCCCAGGCGAAGCTCGGCACGAGGGCGCTCGCCCACGAGCCGAACACCGCGTCGCCCGAGGCGAACAGCCCACCGAAGACGACGAGGGCCACGAGCGAGACGGCGGCCGTGCGCACGACCGGCCAGAGGATCGAGACGCGGCTCGTCGCCGAGATGGTGCGCCCGAGGAGCGGGAGCCCGCGCAGGGCCGACAACGGCCACGCGGCGAGTCCCGCGACGACGGCGAGCAGGCCCCGCGCGTTCGTCAGGGCGGTGGTGGCGACGACGGTGGCGACCCCGACGGCGAGCACGGCGAGCCACTCCGACGCACGGAGCACCGACAGCGCCGCGAGCGCGACGCAGAGCACGCTGCAGAGGCCGGCCCACCGGGAGCGCCGGAAGCGGCTCGTCCGCCACAGCACGAACCCCCCGAGCACGAGCACGGCGAAGAACGCGAGGCCGAGGTTCCGGTAGGGCAGCACGACGGCGGAGAGCACCCCGACCCCGAGGCACACGAGCAGCACCCGGACCTGCGGGGCCAGCCCGGCCTCGGGCCAGAGGTCCCCGAAGAGGGTGTCGACGAGCGGCTGCGGCCGGCCCACCGGGACCGGGACCGCTGGGCCCGACGTGGTCGCCACGGCGGGAGCGGGAGCCGGCTCGGGTTTCGGCATGGGCACGGGTGCCTCCTCGGCGGCCGGGCGGACGGGCTGGGGCTGGGGCTGCTCATCGACGGAGGTCGCCGCGGGGGCACGCACCGGTCGCGGCGAGACCGGCAGCACGGCGCGGATCCGGGCGCCCCGCTCCCCCTCCGGCGGCGGCACGGCGCTGATCGAGCCGTCGTGCAGCTCGCAGACCCAGCTCGCGATGGCGAGCCCGATCCCGGTGCCGCCGCCGGAGTCGTCACCGGAGCCGAAGCGGTCGAAGACGCGGCCGGCCTGCTCGGCCGGGATGCCGCGGCCCTCGTCGGCGACGACGAGCCACCACCGGTCCGGCGCCTCGGCGCCGGCGCTCACCGTGACCGTGCCACCCGGGGGGCTGTGCCGGTCGGCGTTGTCGAGCAGGTTGGCGAGCACCTGGGCCAGCCGGGCCGCGTCGGCGCTCACCCGGAGGTCGGGGGGCACGTCGACGGCGTACCGCGTGCCGCGGCGTGACACGCCGGCCTCGGCGACGGCGTCCTCGACGAGGGTCCGGACGTCGACGGGGGCGAGGGTGAGCGGCGCCTGTCCCCCGTCGACCCGGCTGAGGTCGAGGAGGTCACCGACGAGCGCGCCGAGGCGCTCCGCCTGCGCCAGGGCCGTGCGCAGCACGGCGTCGTCGGGGCGCACGACCCCGTCGACGAGGTTCTCGAGCAGCGCCTGCTGCGCCGCGAGGGGCGTGCGGAGCTCGTGCGACACCGTGGCGACGAGCTGGCGCCGTTGCCGGTCGGCGTCCGCGAGGTCGCCGGCCATCGTGTTGAAGGCGACGCCCAGGGCCCCGACCTCGTCGGCCGAGGTCGCCGTGACGCGCTGGGAGTAGTCCCCCGTCGCCATCCGTGACGTGGCCGCGGTCATCTCACGCAGCGGGGAGGTCATGCCCCGGGCCAGCCACTGGGTGACGCCGAGGGCGGCGACGACGGTCACGGGCAGGGTGAGCCACCCGGGCACGCCGGCCCGGTCGCCGACCTGCGAGACGAGCGCCGCCGCCACGATGCTCGCGGCCACGAGCAGGGCCAGCTTGGCCTTGATCGAACGGATGCCGTCGAGCGGGCGGTCGCTGTTCACCGCTCCCCCAAGGGTGCGTCGGGGCGATCGGGGGTGTCGGTGGGGTTGACCTCGAGCGCGTAGCCGACCCCGTGCACGGTGCGCACACGCGTCGAGCCGACCTTGGAGCGCAGCGACTTGACGTGACTGTCGAGGGTGCGGGTGCCGCCCGCGTCGGCCCAGCCCCACACCTCGCGCATCAGCTCGTCGCGGGCGCGCACGTCCCCGGGAGTGGACGCGAGCGCGACGAGCAGGTCGAACTCGAGCGGCGTCAGGTGCACGGTCTCGCCGTCCAGCTCCACCCGGCGGGCGCCCCGGTCGACGCTGAGGTCGCCGAGGGCGAGCACGGGCGGGCGAGCCTCGGCCAGCTCGCGGGCGCGGTCGACGCGGCGCAGCAGGGCCCGGATGCGGGCGACGACCTCCCGCATCCGGAACGGCTTGGTCACGTAGTCGTCGGCGCCGACGCCGAGCCCGACGAGCAGGTCGGTCTCGTCGGCGCGCGCGGTGAGCATGAGCACGGGCACGGGCCGCTCGGCGTGGAGGCGACGACACACCTCGAGCCCGTCGAACCCGGGGAGCATGAGGTCGAGGACCACGAGGTCGGGCGCGTGCTCGCCGTGCGCCACCACGGCGCCGGGCCCGTCGAACGCCTGGACGACGCGAAAGCCCTCCGCGACAAGGCGATCGGTGAGCGCACCGTTGATCGTCGGGTCGTCCTCGACGACGAGCACCGTGGTCGGCGCGGTCGCGCTCGGAGACGGTGCGGCATACCCCTGGTTCATGACCCCGAGCCTAGGAGTGCGCCCGCGGGCGCCGCGCGTGCGACGTGTGGAGATCGTGTGAAGGCAGGTCGCACTCCCCCGGCCCCGGCCGTCTGCGCCCCGGTGCCTCAGATGAAGAGCAGCTGCGCGCCCTCCGTCAGCTCGATGAAGTCGGAGGCCGAGATGATCCCCTCGACGTCGTCGCGCAGGTCGGACTCGGTGAGGTGCTGCATGTCGGCCGACATGCGGCACGCCCACAGGTGCCCGCCCGAGGCCACGATCTGGTCGAGGAACTCCGGCACCTCGGGCACGTCGAGCTCGGCGATGCTCCTCTTCATCTGCGAGGTCGCGAGGTGGGTCATGCCGGGGATGCCGCCCAGGCCCTGGGGCAGGTGCGTGGCGGTGTTGCCGAGCATCGTGAACTTCAGGTCGCCCGCGGTCCTGCGGTTGATCATGTCGAAGCCCCAGAAGGTGAAGAACAGGTGCGTCTCGATGCCCTCCCCCAACGCCGCGTTGGCGAGGATGAGACCGGGGTAGGCCATGTCGAGGTTGCCCTTGCTGCAGATGATCGCGAGCCGGCGGCCCTGATCAGCGGGTGCGTCGAACGAGGGCACGAGCGGCTCGGTGACGGTGGACTGGGTGGTCATCACACGCATCCCTTCGGCTTGGGCAGGCCGGCGACGTAGGCCATCTTCTTGGCCGGCTTGCCCGGGAACAGGGTGAAGAGGGCCTTGACCGGGGTGCCGGTCTGGGTGCTGACCCGACGCAGCGTCGCGGTCTCCCCCTGGCGGGCGTAGTCGTCGCGCAGGAAGTGGACGAGCCTCCAGTGCTCGTCGGTCAGCTCGATGCCGATGAGGCGGCCGAGCTCGCGTCCGAGGTCGTCGGACCACTGGTCGGGTCTGGTGAGGAAGCCCTCGTCGTTCACGTCGACGGCACGGCCGGCGATCGTCGTGGTGGGCATGGTGTCGCTCCTTTCCGAGAGCTGCGGGCTCAGGCGGCGGGGACCTTCCCCGCCATCGACATGTGCGCGGGCAGGCCGAGAGGTCGTCCGGGGAGCAGGAGGTTCCAGTAGACGTGCCGGAACGCGAGCTTGCCGAGGTGGTTGGCCCGGGACTCCTTGAGCAGGGTCATCGGGCCCACGCGCGGCAGCGGGAACGTCCCGGTCAGCGGTTCGGTGTCGTAGTTGAAGTCGAGGAGCATCGCCTTGCCGCCGCCGGACTCGACGAAGCAGTTCGCGTGCCCGTCGAAGGAGTGCGTCATCGGGCGACCGGCGACGTGCTCGAGGAAGTTGTCGACGAAGACCTCCACCGCGAAGTGCGCGACCGAGCCGGCCTTCGACGTCGGGATGTTGCTCGCGTCGCCGAGCACGAAGACGGACGGGTGCTCCGTGGACTGGAGGGTGTGCTTGTCGACCGGCACGTAGTTCAGCTCGTCGCCGAGGCCCGACCGGGCCACGAAGTCGGCCCCCATGTTGAGCGGGACCGTCACGAGCTGGTCGTAGGGGATCTCGCGCTCGTCGTAGGAGACGAGGACGCGACGCTCCTGGTCGACGTGCTCGACGAGGAAGTCGGTCTCGACGGTGATGCCCTTGTCGGCGAGCAGGTGCCCCAGCTCGCGGCTCGCGACGGGCTTGGTGAAGGCACCGTCGAGGGGCGTCACGAAGACGATCTCGACCTGCTCGCGCAGGCCCCGGCGGCGCAGGAAGTCGTCGGCGAGGAAGGTGAACTCCAGGGGCGCGACGGGGCACTTGATCGGCATCTCGGTCACGTGCACGACGAGGCGCCCGCCCGAGAGGCCGGCGAGCTGGTCGCGCAGCGCGAGCGCTCCCTCGTACGTGTAGAACTCGCCGACGCTGCGGTGCCACTCCGGACCGAGCATGCCGGGAGTCTGGTCGGGCCGCGGCGTGGTGCCCGAGGCGATGACGAGCTGGTCGTAGCCGAGGGTGCGGCCGTCCGCGAGGCGGACCTCGTGCGCATCGGTGTCGACGAGGTCGACGTCACCGAGCACGAGCTCGACGCCGTCGACGAGGAGGGCGTGCCTGCTGCGCCTCACCTGCTCGGGCGCGATGAGCCCGAACGGCAGGAAGAGGTAGCCCGGTTGGTAGTCGTGCGTGTCGTCCTTGTCGACGACGGTGATCCGCCACTCGTCGGTCGGGAGCCGGTGCCGCAGCTTGTTCACGACCATGGTGCCGGCCGTGCCCGCTCCCAGGACCACGAGTGACCTCATGGTGGTGGTCATGCTCCGAAGGTACCCCTGCGGGTATCAGCAGCGCTGTGAGCGAGCAGACAACCGGGCTGTGACGTGCGAGACAGATCGGCTGTGCCGCAGGGCTGCCCGCCGGTCAGACGGAAGTCAGCCGCGCGGGCCGACGGGTCGGCCGCGCGCGAGCCACCGGCCGAAGAGGCGCGTGACGAAGGGCAGCAGGACGTAGGTCATCCACGGTGTGGCGAGGAGGGTGGTGGCGAGCACCCGGAGCACGACGGGCCAGCCCTCGGTCAGGGGCGTCAGCAGGTAGGCCAGCGCGAGGCTCGTCGGGAAGAACGCGACCCAGATGACGGAGGCCTGCTTCCACCGGGGCGGCGCCGCGGGTGCACCCTCAGCGGGCTCGTGCACGGACGCCGACGCCGGTTCGTCGAACCAGCCCTCGATGCCGGTGCGGTACTCGGTGCGTCGGTGCTCGACGAGGTCGGCCGCCGAGCGCAGCCACCGCTGCCGCTCGGGCGACCGCTCCCACGCGTCCAGGGTCGCCCGCGAGTCGAAGCGGTAGAGCATGTGCCAGTTCTCGGTGCCCGAGCGCACCCAGCCGGCGCCCAGGAAGCCGTCGAAGCGCTCGGCCATCGACGTTCCGGCGTGCACCCACGCCTGCATGAGCAGCTCGTCCTCGGGCGCGACCCTCCGGGTGATCGACACCGTGAGCGGACCGTCGAGGGTGATCGGTTCGGCGGTCATGGGACTCCTCCGGCAGGTGGGGTGGACGCGACGATGCCGGCCGCCCCGAGGGGCGACCGGCATCGGTCCTCGTCGGTGCGCCGGTGCGGCGCGACGAGTGGTGCAGTGCGAGTGGGGTCAGGACCTCACTGGCCGACGCGGAAGCGCGCGAAGGACGTCGCCGTGGCGCCGCCCTCCTCGAGGACCTTCGCGACGGTCTTCTTGGGCTCCTTGGCGAACGGCTGCTCGAGCAGGACGTTCTCCTTGAAGTAGCCGTTGACGCGACCCTCGACGATGCGCGAGAGGGCGGCCTCCGGCTTGCCCTCCTCCTTGGCCGTGGCCTCGGCGACGCGACGCTCGTTCTCGACCGTCTCGGCGGCGACCTCGTCGCGCGTCAGCACGGTGGGGCTGAACGCGGCGATGTGCATCGCGACGTCGCGGCCCACGGTCTCGTCGCCACCCTCGAGCGCGACGAGGACGCCGATCTGCGCGGGCAGGTCGGGGCTCGTCTTGTGGAGGTAGGAGACGACCTTGTCGCCCTCGAGGCGCGCCACGCGGCGGACCTCGATCTTCTCGCCGATCGTGGCGTTGGCCTCGTCGAGCAGCTCCTTGACGGACTTGCCGTCCTCGAGCGTGCTCGCGAGGAGCGAGTCCGCGTCGGTCGCGGCGGACGCCACGGCCTGCGCGAGGACCTGGTCGGCGAGGGCGATGAACTTCTCGCCCTTCGCGACGAAGTCGGTCTCGCAGTTGACCTCGACGAGGGTGCCGACGCCGTCGCCGGCCTGAGCCGTCACGAGACCGTTGGAGGCCGAGCGGCCCTCACGCTTCGTGACGCCCTTGAGGCCCTTGACGCGCAGCACCTCGACGGCCTTGGCGCGGTCGCCATCGGCCTCGTCGAGCGCCTTCTTGACGTCCATCATGCCGGCGCCGGTCTGCTCGCGAAGCGCCTTGATGTCAGCGGCGGTGTAGTTCGCCATGCTCTGTATCGCTCTTTTCGTCAGATGTGTGTGACTCGAAGTGGCTGGGGCCGTGAGGCCTCAGGCCTGCTCGGCACCGGCCGGGGCGGCCTCGGCGGCAGCAGCCTCCGCAGCCTCGGGGGCGACCTCGGCCTCGGCGGCCGGGGCGGCGTCGGCAGCAGGGGCGGCGTCGGCAGCCGGAGCGGCGTCGGCAGCCGGGGCAGCCTCACCCTCGGCGGCCGGAGCGGCCTCGGCAGCGGCGTCCGCGTAGAGCTCGCGCTCCCACTCGGCCAGCGGCTCCTCGGCCTGCGCGTCGGAGCCGGACTTACCGGACGAGCGCTGGACGAGACCCTCGGCGACGGCGTCGGCGATGACCCGGGTCAGCAGCGTGACGGAGCGGATCGCGTCGTCGTTGCCGGGGATCTTGTAGTCGACCTCGTCGGGGTCGCAGTTCGTGTCGAGGATCGCGATGACGGGCAGGCCGAGCTTGCGCGCCTCGTCGACCGCGAGGTGCTCCTTCTTCGTGTCGACGATCCAGACGGCCGACGGGACCTTGGCCATCGTGCGGATGCCGCCGAGGGTCTTGTCGAGCTTGTCCTTCTCGCGCTTGAAGATGAGCATCTCCTTCTTCGTGTAGCCCGAACCGGCCACGTCGTCGAAGTTCAGCTCCTCGAGCTCCTTGAGGCGCGTGAGGCGCTTGGAGATCGTCTGGAAGTTGGTGAGCATGCCACCGAGCCAGCGGTGGTTGACGTACGGCATGCCGACGCGCGTCGCCTGCTCGGCGATGGGCTCCTGGGCCTGCTTCTTCGTGCCGACGAAGAGGATGCTGCCGCCGTGGGCGACGGTCTCCTTGACGAACTCGTAGGCGTTGTTGATGTACGTCAGCGACTGCTGCAGGTCGATGATGTAGATGCCATTGCGCTCGGTCATGATGAAGCGCTTCATCTTGGGGTTCCAGCGACGGGTCTGGTGCCCGAAGTGGACGCCGCTCTCGAGGAGCTGGCGCATGGTGACGACGGCCATGCCGTGTTCTCCCTAGTGTCGTGTTGTCAGTTGTCGTGGGTGGGCCGTCCGGTGTCGGTCCCGTGCACGCACGGGCCCGCGGACGGCATACGCCCACTCCTGGCGCCTGACGCACCCCGCCCCGCCGAACTCGGTGGGGACTGCCGTGGTGCGACCCGGTCCGGTGGACCGGCAGAAGACGCGCGAATTACGGTCCCGTGTGACGAGCACACGTGACCGCAGACCATCGTAGGTCCTGAACCGGGTTGTGGAGAAATCGGCCCGAGCAGACAGAATGACCCGCATGGCGCACTGGGTGGAGACGATCCCGGCCTTCGTCGTCCTCACCGTGGTGCTCCTCCTGCCGGGCTGGCTGGTCGTGCGTGCGCTGGGCACGCGGGGCCTCGAGGCGCTCGCCGTCTCCCCCGCCGTGTCGGTGGGGGTCGTCGCCGTGTGCGCGACGCTCGCCCAGCGGGTCGGCGTCCGGTGGGGGCTGCTGCCGCTGCTGGCCTCGACGGTCGTCGCGGTGGGGGTGGCGCTGCTCGCGATGCGCCTGGTCGGGCGCCACGACGCCGGCCTCGGCCCGACGCGTCGCCTGCTCGGGCGTCCACGACCCGACGCGGTCGTCGCGGTCGCCATCGGCGTGCTGCTCGCGCTGGCGACGATCGTGCCCGCCATCGGCCGGCCCGACGAGCTCGTCGACAGCCCCGATGCCGTCTACCACCTCAACCGGATCCGGCTCTTCCTCGACACCGGCAACTTCTCCATCGCCAACCCGACCTTCTACCCCAACGGGTTCCACGCGTGGATCGCGACGAGCCTGCTGCCGGGCGTCGCGGACGTCCTGCCGGGAACCAACGTCGCGACCCTCGTGCTGGCCGCCGTCGCGTGGCCGATCGGGTGCGTGGCCCTCGCGCGCCACGCGCTCGGCACCTCACGCCTCGTCACGTATGCCGCCGGGCTGGCATCCGCGGCCTTCATCGCCTTCCCGACGATGCTCCTCGGCTGGGGCGTGCTCTGGCCGAACCTCATGGCGACCGCCCTGACTCCCGGCGCGCTCGCGCTCATGCTCCAGGCCGCCCGCTCGAGGCGGCTCGGGCAGTGGCTCGGGTTCGCCGCCGCCATGCCGGGCCTCGCCCTCATCCAGCCCAACGCCCTCGTGGCGCTCGTGCTCTTCGCGCTCGTCTGGTTCGTCGCGGCGCGGGTGCGAGCCGGGCTGCTCGGGCACCTGGCCTGGTGGCGGGTGGCCCGCGACCTCGGCGCCGTCGCCGTGGTCGGGGTGGTGGGGCTCGTCGCCGCTCCGCTCGTCTCGGCGCGGCTCGCCTCGACCCAGTCCTACGAGTGGGACGGCCGGGTGCCGGCGTGGACCGCGCTCGTCGAGGTCGTCGGCGGTCGGCTGCAGATCTCCGCCGTCCTGTGGGGCCTGCTCGTGCTGCTCGTCCTCGGCACCGGCTGGATCGTCCGGCGCGCGCGTGCGGCCCTGCCCGTCGTGGCGATGTGGGTCGCCTGCGTCGTGCTCTACGTCATGGCGGCGTCGTCGACCGCGGCGTGGACCTCGCTCGTGACGGGCTACTGGTACAACGACAAGGTCCGGCTCGCCTCGCTCGCGGCCGTGCCGGGCGTCGTGCTCGTGGCCGCCTCGGCCCCGGCCCTGCGCGCGCTCCTGAGGCGCATCCCCCCGCTGCGCGCGCGGCCCGTCGTGGCGGCCGCCGTGGCCGTGCTGGCCATCCCGGCGCTCACGCTCGGGCTCAACGGTGGCACCCGGTTCCGGGTGCTCGACGGGTTCTTCCACCCGGGCGAGGCCCGCAAGGTCATCCTCTCGTTCGAGGCCCAGGACTCGCTCCGCCGCCTCGCCGCCCGCATCCCGGCCGGGGACGGCGTCGTCGGCCGCCCCGAGAACGGCTCCCCGCTCATGTTCGCGCTCTTCGGCACGAACACGCTCTACCGCTCGATCCCGATCCCGACCACGGGCGACGAGATCGTCATCGGGACGGGCTTCGACGACATGGCGAATCGTCCGGACGTGTGCGACGCACTCGCGCGGCACGACGTGCGGTGGGCCATCGACTCGACCCACGTCTACTGGCTCGACTACCCCGAGCGGTCCTCGGGCCTCACCGGCCTCGCGGACGTCTCCGGGGTCGAGCGCGTCGCCACCGACGGGGACTACACGCTCTACCGCGTCACCGGCTGCTGACCCTGCGAGGATCGGGGGCATGAGCTCCTTCGACGCCGCTCCCGCTGCCGGTCCCGACGCTCCTGCCGCTCCCGGAGCCCGTCCGAGCCTGCGCGAGCCGGGCTGGTGGCGCACCGCGGTCGTCTATCAGGTCTACCCGCGCAGCTTCGCCGACAGCGACGGCGACGGGGTCGGCGACCTCCCCGGCATCACCGCGCGCCTCGACCACCTCGCGAACCTCGGCATCGACGTGCTCTGGCTGTCGCCGGTCTACCGCTCCCCCATGGACGACAACGGCTACGACATCAGCGACTACCGGGACGTCGACCCCTCGTTCGGCACCCTCGCCGACCTCGACGCACTCATCGCGGCCTGCCACGACCGCGGCATCCGGCTCGTCATGGACCTCGTCGTCAACCACACGTCGGACGAGCACCCGTGGTTCGTCGAGTCGCGCGACCCGCGGTCGCCGAAGCGCGACTGGTACTGGTGGCGGCCCGCGCGGCCCGGCCACGAGCCGGGCACCCCCGGCGCCGAGCCGAACAACTGGGGCGCGGCCTTCTCCGGGCCGGCCTGGCACCTCGACGCGGCGAGCGGCGAGTACTACCTGCACCTCTTCTCCCCCAAGCAGCCCGACCTCAACTGGGAGAACCCGCAGGTGCGCCAGGCCGTCTACGCGATGATGCGCTGGTGGGTCGAGCGGGGCGTCGACGGCTTCCGCATGGACGTCATCAACTTCATCTCCAAGGACGTGACGCTCCCCGACGGACCGGTGGCGCCGGGCGCGCCCCACGGCTCGGCGTTCCCCGGCTCGGCCAACGGCCCGCGCCTCGACGAGTTCCTCGCCGAGATGCACGCGGCGGTCGGGCTGGGCGAGCAGCACCTGCTCACCGTCGGTGAGATGCCGGGCTCGACGATCGAGGTCGCCCGGCGCGTCACCGACCCCGCGCGCGACGAGCTGAACATGGTCTTCACCTTCGAGCACGTCGACCTCGACGTCGCCCCGGGGGGCACGAAGTGGGACCTCGCCGACCTGCCGTTGCCGGTCCTCAAGCGCAACCTCGAGTCGTGGCAGCTCGGCCTCGCCGACGTGGGCTGGAACTCGCTCTACTGGAACAACCACGACCAGCCCCGGGCCGTGTCGCGCTTCGGCGACGACAGCCCGGAGCACCGCGTCAGCTCCGCGAAGACGCTGGCGACCGTGCTCCACCTGCACCGCGGCACGCCCTTCGTCTACCAGGGCGAGGAGCTCGGCATGACGAACGCCGGGTTCGCGCAGATCGGGCAGTACCGCGACATCGAGTCGGTCAACCGCCACGCCGCGGCGCTCGGGCTCGGCACCCCGGCCGAGGAGATCCTCCGGTCACTGTCGGTGAAGAGCCGCGACAACGCCCGCACCCCGATGCAGTGGGACGACTCGCCGCACGCCGGCTTCACGACCGGAGAGCCGTGGCTCGCGGTGAACCCGAACCACACGTCGATCAACGTCGCTGCGGCGCAGGACGACCCGGCATCCGTGCTCGCCCACTACCGTGCCCTCATCGCGCTGCGGCACACCGACCCGGTGGTGTCGGAGGGCGACTTCGAGCTGCTGCTGCCCGACCACGAGCAGCTCTGGGTGATCCGGCGGACGCACGGTGGCCGAGCGCTGCTCGTCGTCGCGAACTGTTCGTCGCAGCCGTGCGCGCTCGCGGGTGGCGAGGAGCCCACGGGCGAGGACGACCTCGCCGGGCTCCGGGCGCTGGTGGCGGACGCGGACGTCCTGCTGCCGACCCACCCGGGTCGGCAGGGGCTCGAGCTCGCACCCTGGGAGTCGCGCGTCTACGCGTTCGGGGCGTGACCCGACGCGCCGTCGTCCCGCCGTCGGCTCGTCGTCAACCCGTCGTCAGCCGGGCGTCAGATGCTCGTGGGCGGCGGCGTAACGGCGGTCGAGCTCGCGCACGACCTGGCGCTCGCGCCGCTCGAGCTCGGCCCGTCGGTGCACCTGACCGGGCACGGGACGGTAGCCGCCTGCGGCTGCGTCACGATCGATGCGCTCCTGGAGCAGCGCCAGCTCGGCGATGAGCTCGCGGATCGACATCGCGTCGAGGGCGCGGGCCCGCTCGTCCAGCGGGTGGATCACGTCGGTCATGCCGGGACCCCTTCCTCGTCCGACCGCCCCGACCGGGAGGAGCGGTGCTCCTCGTCGCTTGGGGCCGACGACCCATTCTGCGCCCGCCGAGGGGGTCGGCGGGGCGAAAGAACACGTAGATTTCGCAACATTGCGGGCCGTTTCTCGTAGGCGTGGGGGTGGCGCACGAGTACGTTCTGGCCATGGAGATGAAACTTGCGACGCAGGGGACAGAGGTCCGCGCCATGGACCTGAACGCGAGCCACGTCGGGGCACGGTTCGCGTTCGACGACGTCGACAACCACCGCCACGTCTACGGCATCATCGACGCCGTCGACATCGACGTCGAGGCCGTATGGATCTTCGCCAAGGGCAATCTCGCCGGTGACAACCACATCGCCGGCACGCCGCTCCACCTCGAGGCCCACGACACGATCCACGTCATCGTCGACGACACCCCGTTCGGTCGCGGCCCTGCGGCCACGGCCTGACCCGGTGGCCGAGCAGGCCGCAGCGACCCGTGGCCCCCGACGTCCGGTGCTCGTGCCCCGCATGAGCGGCTTCGGCACGACGATCTTCGCCGAGATGTCGGCGCTCGCGGCGCGCACCGGCAGCATCAACCTCGGCCAGGGCTTTCCCGACACCGACGGTCCCGCGGCGATGCTCCACGCCGCCAAGGCCGCCATCGACGCCGGTCGCAACCAGTACCCTCCCGGTCCGGGCGTGCCCGAGCTGCTCGAGGCCGTCGCCGCCCACCAGCGACGCTTCTACGGCCTCGACCTCGACCCCACGACGCAGGTGCTCGTGACCGTCGGGGCGACGGAGGCGATCGCCTCGGTCGTGCTCGCGCTCTGCGAACCGGGTGACGAGGTCGTCACCTTCGAGCCCTACTACGACTCGTATGCCGCCACGATCGCCCTCGCCGGCGCCACCCGCCGCACGTCCGTGCTCCGCTTCCCCGACTTCGCCGTCGACGAGGCGTCGCTGCGGGCCGCCTTCTCGCCGCGCACCCGGCTCGTGCTGCTCAACACGCCGCACAACCCGACGGGCAAGGTCTTCACCCGGGCCGAGCTCGAGCTCGTGGCGTCGCTCGCGCGCGAGCACGACGCGTGGGTCGTGACCGACGAGGTCTACGAGCACCTCGTCTTCGACGGCGCCGTGCACGTGCCCGTGGCGACGCTGCCCGGCATGTTCGACCGGACCATCACCATCTCCTCGGCGGGCAAGACGTTCTCGGCGACGGGCTGGAAGGTGGGGTGGCTCTCGGGCCCGGCCGAGGCCGTCGCCGCCGCCCGCACCGTCAAGCAGTTCCTCACCTTCGTCGGCTCCGGCCCGTTCCAGCCGGCGGTCGCCGTCGCGCTCGGCCTCGGCGACGACGTGTATGCCGGCATCGCCGACTCGCTCGCCCGCGGCCGCGACCTGCTGTGCGACGCGCTCGAGACCGCGGGCCTCACCGTCTCCCGGCCCGCCGGCACGTACTTCGTCGTGGCGGACGCGGCACCGCTCGGGGCGGTCGACGGGCTCGAGTTCGCCCGACGCCTGCCGGAGCTGGCGGGCGTCGTCGGGGTGCCGGTGTCGGTCTTCCACGACGACCAGGGCGCGGCCCGCACGCTGATCCGGTTCGCCTTCTGCAAGCGGGACGACGTGCTGCGCGAGGCCGGCCGCCGGCTCGCCTCGGCTCGCCCGTGACCCGTCGTCCACACCCCCTCGCTGCTCCGGCCGGGCGTCCACAGCCCGCGACGTGACGGTCGCGGGGGTGCGGGACGCCGGCGCACCCTGACGGGATGGCTCTCGCAACCGCCCTGCTCGGCGCCGTCCTCTCCCTGTCTCCCGTCGTCCTGTCTCCTGTCGTCCTGTCTCCTGTCGTCCTGTCTCCCGTCGTCCTGTCTCCCGTCGTCCCGGGTGGCAGCGACCTCGTCCGGGTCGAGGCGGCGGCACCGGCGACGGCGGGGCGCTGGGCGTGGCCGCTGGATCCTGCCCCTCCCGTGACGCGCGCCTTCGACCCGCCCGAGCACCGGTGGTCGCCGGGCCACCGAGGGGTGGACCTCGCGGCGAGCGTGGGGCAGCCCGTGCTCGCCCCGGCCGATGCACGGGTCGGCTGGGTGGGTCGCGTCGCGGGCCGTGACGTCGTCGTCCTCGTGCACGCAGGCGGCCGTCGCAGCAGCCTCGAGCCCGTCTCCGGGGCTCCGCCGGTCGGCACCGTCGTGGCTCGTGGCCGACCCGTCGGCGTCGTCACTCCGACGCCGGGGCACTGCGCCCCTCGCACCTGCCTGCGCTGGGGCGTGCGCCGGGGCGAGGTCTACGTCGACCCGCTCGGACTCCTCCGGCGAGCGCCGGTCGTGCTGCTCCCTCTCGGGTGACGTGACGCCCTCGGTTCTGGTCACCGGCGCGGGTGGCCCGGGCGTCAGGCGCGCGGGTGGGCCTGCTCGTAGCTGCGGCGCAAGCGGTCGACGGACACGTGCGTGTAGATCTGGGTCGTGGCGAGACTCGCGTGGCCGAGGATCTCCTGCACCATGCGCAGGTCCGCGCCACCCTCGAGCAGGTGGGTGGCCGCGCTGTGGCGAAGGCCGTGCGGGCCGAGGTCGGGGGCGTCCGGCAGGTGCGAGAGCAGCTCGTGCACCACCGTGCGCACCTGGCGGGCATCCACCCGGCGACCCCGGCGCCCGAGGAAGAGGGCCGCGCCGGAGTGCGCGCCGACCACCCGGGGCCGCGCGGCCAGCCAGTCCTCCACGGCCCGCCGGGCTGGCGCTCCGAAGGGCACGACGCGCTCCTTGGCCCCCTTGCCGAGCACCCGAACCACACCCTGACGCAGGTCGAGGTCGTCGACGTCGAGCGCGGCGAGCTCGCCGACCCGGATGCCGCTCGCGTAGAGCAGCTCGAGCATCGCGCGGTCACGCACGTGGATCGGGTCGGCGTCGTCGGCCCGCACCGTCGCGAGGTCGAGCAGCTCGCCGGCCTCGTCCTGGCGCAGCACGCCCGGCAGGGTGGGGCGGCGCTTGGGGGCCACGAGCCGCAGGGACGGGTCGCTCGGGATCCGGCCCGTGCGCTCGGCCCAGCGCAGGAAGGTGCGCGCCGAGGCTGCCCGGCGGGCGATCGTCGACCGCGCCGCCCCGGCGTCGGCCTGCTCCCCCAGCCAGGCGCGCAGGTCCGCGATGCGCAGCTCGTCGATGCCGTCGATCCCGCGCCGTGCAGCGAACACCAGCAGGTGCCGCACGTCGCCGAGGTAGGCCCTCCGCGTGTGTTCCGACCGTCCCCGCTCGGCCCCCAGGTGGCGCGAGTAGGCGTGCAGGAGCTCCGCCTGCTGCTCCAGCACCCGGTCCGGCGTCGTCGCCCCGCCCGCGCCTGCCTCGCTCGTCGTCACCTCCGTCACACCCGCACCATCGCAAACACCCTGGGCTCCCGCAAGCACCACCCACCCCCCATCACCCCTAGCGGCTACGACACTGACCCGCACCACGGGTCACTGACGTAGCGAACGCACCCCCACCACCCGCCCGGCAGCCACCCCCAGCGGCTACGACACTGACCCGCACCACGGGTCACTGACGTAGCGAACGCACCCCCACCGCCCGCCCGGCAGCCACCCCCAGCGGCTACGATACTGACCCGCACCGCGGGTCAGTGTCCGAGCGAGCGCACGCCGCTCCGACCCGGGGCCGGCCCCTCGGGTCCCGAGCCCGGTCATGGGGTTCGTGATCATCGGCCCCGGACGATGGGGGCCGGTCAGTCCTGCGGCTGGTGTCGGTTCCGGGGACGTTTGCGCCAGGTGCCGGTGGTCTCGGCGACGAAGCCCGCCCGCTCGAGGCGACCGAGCGCTGCCCGGACGATCAGCGGGGCCAGGGCCGTCGCGAGCACGAGGGCGTCGAGCGTGACGCCGGCTCGGAACGGCACGGCCTCGAGCACGGCAGCGTCGACCGGGGGCAGCTCGTCGCCCGGCTGGGCCGGGCCGCGCGCCGGCTCGCAGGCGTCGTCGCCGATGTCGCCGACGAGGTCGACGATCTCGGCGGCGCTCGTCACCAGGACGGCGCGCTGGTCGCGGATCTCCTGGTGACAGCCCGAGGAGGTCATCGAGGTGATCGGCCCGGGGACGGCACCGACCGGGCGACCGGCCTCGATCGCGTGCTTGACGGTGTTGCGCGAGCCCGACCTCAGGTCGGCCTCCACCACCACGGTGCCGCGGGTCATGCCGGCGATGAGGCGGTTGCGGGACAGGAAGCGCGAGCGCATCGGCGCCGAGCCGGGAGCCACCTCCGACACGACGAGACCCTCCTGCGCGATGCGGGCGAGCAGGTCGGCGTTGCCGACGGGATAGGGCCGGTCGACGCCACCCGCGAGGACCGCCACCGTGGTGCCACCGGCGGCGAGCGCCCCGCGGTGCGCGCTGGCGTCGATGCCGAAGGCGGCACCGGAGACCACGGCCCAACCACGCTGCACGAGCCCCGCCGCGAGGTCGGCGGCGACCTGCGCGCCGTACGTCGTGGCCGCGCGCGACCCGACGACGGCGACCGACCTCTCGACCGACTCGGCGAGGTCGAGGTGTCCCCGCACCCAGAGGCACCACGGCGGTGACGGGATCTGTGAGAGCCGCTCGGGCCACTCGTCGTCGTCGGGCACGACGAGCCGCGCGCCCACCTTGGCTGCCACGTCGAGGTCGCGGTCGGTGTCGAGCGCCGCGACGCGGGCCGCGAAGCGATGCAGGCTGCCCGCGCCCGCGCGGATGCGATCGACCGCCTCCACCGCACCGACCTCGCCCACGAGGACTCCGGTCTCGACGTCGCCGGCCTCGACGAGGCGTGAGAGCGAGGCCCTCGCGAACCGGTCAGCGTCCACGACCCACCTGCCCGACGAGAATCCCGCTCATGCCGCCACCCCGGCTCGGTGCCGGAGCGACAGCGCGAGGTCGACCTGCTCCCGGTCGGGCCTGACGAGGCCGGTGAGGTCGGCGATCGTCCACGCGCAGCGCAGCGTGCGGTCGTAGCCGCGGAGGCTGAGCGCCCCGGTCTCGAGCGACCGGTCGAGGGTCGCGGTGGCACCGGGTGGGAGCCGCCAGGGCCGGCCCCGCAGCACCGAGCCCGGCACGTCGGCGTTGGCGCTCCGGCGGCGCCCGAGCACGGACCGCCACCGCTCCGCCTGGGCCTCGCGCGCGGCCGCCACCCGGCGCGCGACCACCGCGGTCGGCTCACCGGAACCGATGCCGGCCATCGACAGGCCTGGCGGCTGCACGTGGACCTGCAGGTCGACCCGGTCGAGCAGCGGGCCGCTCAGCTTGCCGAAGTAGGTGCGGCGCATGAGCGGGGTGCAGGTGCAGTCGAGGCCCTTACCCCACCCGTTGCCGCACGGGCACGGGTTCGCGGCGAGCACGAGCTGGAAGCGCGACGGGAAGGTCACGGTCTCGTTGGCCCGGGCGATCGAGACCGTGCCCCGTTCGAGGGGCGTGCGGAGCGACTGGAGCACGGACTTGTCGAACTCCGGCGTCTCGTCGAGGAAGAGCACGCCGCGGTGCGCCTGCGTGATCGCCCCCGGCCGGATGCGCCCGGACCCACCGCCGATGACGGCCGCCTGCGAGGCCCCGTGGTGCGGCGCGACGAAGGGCGGCCGCGAGATGAGGCGCACATCCTCGCCCGAGCCGAGGGCGCCGAGCACCGAGTGGATCGCCGTCACCTCCATCGACTCCGCCTCGTCGAGCGGCGGCAGCAGCCCGGGCAGGCGCTCGGCGAGCATCGTCTTGCCGGCCCCGGGTGGCCCGGCGAACAGCAGGTGGTGGCCACCGGCAGCGGCGATCTCGAGGGCGAGCTTGGCGTCGGCCTGGCCCATGACCTCGCTGAGGTCGCGCACGGCCTCCGGCTGGGGGGCCGGCCGTTCCGGCACCGGCACCTCCTCGACGGGCCGCCCCTTGCCGAGCGCCCGGTAGCGCTCGACGAGCTCGGTCACCATGCCGACGGGGTGGACCCGCACGCCCGCGACGAGGCGGGCCTCGCCGGCGTTGGCCACGGGCACGACGACGTGGCGCACCCCGACGAGCGAGGCGGCCCGCACGAGCGGCAGCACGCCCGGCACCGCCCGCACCGTGCCGTCGAGCCCGACCTCGCCGATGTGCACCACGTCGCGCACGACGCCGTCGGGCACGATCCGCAGGGCGGCCGCCACGGCCACGAAGATGGCGAGGTCGAAGGCCGTGCCGATCTTGCGCTCCCCCGCCGGCGAGAGGTTGACGGTGACCCGGCGCTGGCTCACCGGCATCTTCTCGATGAGCGCCGCCGCGGCCTTGATCCGGTCGGCCGACTGCTTGACCGCCGAGTCGCCGAGGCCGCTGATGGCGAAACCCGGCAGCCCGGTCGCGACGTGGGCCTCGACGTCGACGACGAAGCCGGCCACCCCGCGCAGCCCCACCGACCGGGTGCGCCCGAGCCCCTGGCCCATCAGCACACCCCGCGCAGGTGCTCGAGCACGGCCCGGCCCGCGGGCGGGCGGAGGATGGAGATGACGTCGATGCGCAGCACGAGGCCGGCCGCGTCACCGGGGTGGGCGTCGCGCCACAGGCCCGCGAGCCGCCGCAGGCGCCGCTGCTTCGTGCGGGTCACCGACTCGAACGGCGCCCCGAACGACTCGTCCGAGCGCGTCTTCACCTCGCAGACCACGAGGTCGTGCCCGTCGAGCGCGACGACGTCGATCTCGCCGCGGACGCAGCGCCAGTTGCGGTCGAGGATGCGCAGGCCCGAGTCGGTCAGGTAGCGGCAGGCGAGCTGCTCGCCGTACCTGCCGAGGTCACGCGTCGTGAGGTCCATGCCGACCAGCGTCGCCGCGCCGGACGCGTCAGGACAGGGCCCGTCGCGCAGCTGTGGACGACGCGTCCCCGGGCGGAGGGGGTGTGGACAGACGGAGGGGTCACCGCCCCGTCAGGCGCCGCGCACCCTCAGGCGAAGTCGCCGCCCTCGGGCATCTTGATGTCGGGCTTGGGCAGCTCCTCGACGTTGACGTCCTTGAAGGTCACGACCCGCACGTTCTTGACGAACCGGGCCGGCCGGTAGATGTCCCACACCCACGCGTCGGCCATCGTCACGTCGAAGAACACCTCGCCGCCGTCGCTGCGCACCTTCACGTCGACCGAGTTGGCGAGGTAGAAGCGCCGCTCCGTCTCCACGACGTGGGTGAAGAGGCCGACGACGTCGCGGTACTCCTTGTAGAGCTGGAGCTCCATCTCGGTCTCGTACTTCTCGAGATCTTCCGAACTCACCTGATCGCCGTTCCTGTCTGCTCTGCCGGGATGGCCACCGGAGCCATGGTCTCCGTGCCCTCATTCAACACCCCGACGGGCTCCGGCACGTGCACGCCGGGCAGCCGCCACGAGCGCCGGTGCAGCTCGCACGGGCCGAGGCGCGCCAGCGCGTCCATGTGCTCGGGGGCCGAGTAGCCCTTGTTGAGGCCCCAGCCGTATGCCGGGTGCTCGGCTCCCAGCGTGACCATGAGCGTGTCGCGCTCGACCTTCGCCAGCACGCTGGCCGCGGCCACCGAGGAGCACTTCATGTCGGCCTTGACCATCGTCGTGACGGGCGGCGTGGCCGGGCCCTCGTCGTCGGCGAAGGCGAAGAGGCCGACGTCGGTGGCGGCCGTGAGCCAGTCGTGGTTGCCGTCGAGGATGACGAGGTCGGGCACGACCCCGAGCGAGCCGAGGGCACGCAGCCCGGCCAGCCGCAGGGCCGCCATGATGCCGACCTCGTCGATCTCGTCGGGGCCCGCGTGGCCGACGGCGTGCGCGACGGCCCACCGCTCGATGCGAGGAACGAGCACGGTGCGCGCCCGCTCGGTCAGCAGCTTGGAGTCCTTGACGCCGATCGGCGCCGACCGAACCGTCTCGTCGATGACGACGACGCCGACGCTCACCGGGCCGGCGAGCGCGCCGCGGCCGACCTCGTCCATGCCCGCGAGGAGGCGGTGGCCGGAGCGCTGCAGCGCCCGCTCGACGCGGAGCGAGGGCTTCGTGGAGGGGGTGGTGCGGGGCACGTCGGTCCTTGCTGTGCTCAGCCCGCGGCCTTCGTCGCCGTGGCGCCCGGCTTCGCCGCCGGACGGGTCGTCGCCTTGGGGCTCGGGTTGACGGTGGCCTTGGTCGAGGGGGTGGTCGACGGCGTCCGGGGCGACGGCACCTGGGCGAAGGTGCGCTCGGGCACCCCCAGCCACGTCACGTGCTCGATCGGCCACACGACGAAGAGGGCCCGCCCGACGATCTTGTCGATGGGGACCGAGCCGGTGGCCCCGGTGCCGTCGTCGTGCCAGCGGCTGTCGGAGGAGTCGGAGCGGTGGTCGCCCATGACCCACACCCGGCCCGCGGGCACGGTGATGTCGAACTTGCGGCCCTCGCTCGGGTAGTCACCCGGCTTGATGTAGGACTCGGTGACCTCGACGCCGTTGACGCGGATCTTGCCGGTGTCGCCGTCGGCCTGCACGCGGTCGCCGGGGAGGCCGATGACGCGCTTGATGAGGTGGTTCTCGGAGTCCTCCGGGAGCAGCCCGACGAAGACGAGGGCCTCGTGGAACGGGCCACCGACCGTGCTCGGCTGGTCGTCGAGACCCGCGAGCCACGGGGTGGGGTCACCCGGGTCCTCGAAGACGACGACGTCGCCGCGCTTGAGGTCGAACGGCCCGGGCGTCAGCTTGCTGACGATGACGCGGTCGTCGCGCACGAGGGTGTTCTCCATCGACCCGGACGGGATGTAGAACGCCTGGAAGAGCCACGTCTTGACGACGAACGAGAGCGCCATCGCGAGGACGATGACGATGACGATCTCCTTGATGCCCGCGAGGACCGTCGCGCCGAAGCCGCGCCGCTCGTCGTCGTCGTAGTCGTCGTCGAAGTCGTCCGCGTCGTCACGCGCGCCGGCCGGTGCCCGCCCCGCTCGCGTGCCCCGCTCGTCGGCGCCGTACGGGTCGTCGATGCCGTCGGCCGGATGCCCGCGCGTCGGGTCTTCGGGGCGTCCGGTGTACTGCGACATCACTCACCATTTCGTGGGACGGAGGGTCGTTCAGGCCATCAGTCGAGCGGTCCGAGCCGATCGAGCGGCCAGTATCGCACCCAAACCTTGCCGATGATGTCGTCCCCGGGCACCGTGCCACCTCCCGGGTCGCCGAGGTGGGCGCGCGAGTCGGCCGAGGAGCCACGGTTGTCGCCCATCACCCAGAACCGGTCCGGCGGCAGCGTGACGTCGAAGGTCGTGCCGCTCGGCGCCTCCCCCGGCGCGAGGTAGCGCTCGGTCACGGCCACGCCGTTGACCTCGAGGCGGCCGTCCTCCGCGCAGCAGCGCACGCGGTCGCCGGGCAGGCCCACGACACGCTTGACGTAGTCGGTGGGTCGCCCCTCGCCGACGAGGCTGAGCACGGCGTCGAGCACGCTCCGGAGCGGGCCGTCCTCGGGCGTGGCGAGGTTGAAGGCCGCCGAGGCGTCGAAGACGACGACGTCACCGCGACGCAGCCCCTCGGGCGGGGTCAGCCGGCTGACGAGGATTCGGTCGCCGACGCGGAGCGTGTCCTCCATCGACTCGCTGGGGATGCCGAAGGGGGTGACGACGAAGGCGCGCAGCGCCACGATCGTGACGAGCACGAGCGCGGGGGCCACGAGCCAGCGGCGGCGGTGCACGGTGGCATACCGGCTCGGGCGGCGGATGCCCGGCGCCGCGCCGTCGGCGGGCCCCGGGGACGGCGAAGGCGCGGTGGTCCCCTCGGGCGGGGGCGTCCCGGAACTCGTGTCCGGGTCGGCCCGTCGGGGGTCCACCGCGCCTCGCGTGATCAGGCGGACGTCTGCGTGGGCAGCGTCGTCAGCTCTTCTTGGCGTCGGCCTTGGCCGGCACCGCGTCACGCTTCTCGCGGATCTTGGCGGCCTTGCCGCGCAGGCCACGCAGGTAGTAGAGCTTGGCGCGACGCACGTCACCGCGCGACACGAGCTCGATCTTGTCGATGACGGGCGTGTGCACCGGGAAGGTGCGCTCGACGCCGACGCCGAAGGAGATCTTGCGGACGGTGAAGGTCTCGCCGACGCCACCACCGTGGCGACGGATGACGACGCCCTGGAACACCTGGACACGCGAGCGCGTGCCCTCGATGACCTTGACGTGCACCTTCAGGGTGTCACCCGCGCGGAAGTCGGGGACGTCGGACCGCAGCGAGGCGGAGTCGATCGCGTCGAAC
The DNA here is from genome assembly GCF_039542985.1 of Terrabacter aeriphilus. Classification (NCBI taxonomy): domain Bacteria; kingdom Bacillati; phylum Actinomycetota; class Actinomycetes; order Micrococcales; family Intrasporangiaceae; genus Terrabacter; species Terrabacter aeriphilus. Next base: position 175,964 of record NZ_BAABIW010000011.1, on the reverse strand, counting down.
GTGTGCATGATGCTTCACTTTCCTGGGCGCCACAGGTCACCTCGTCACAAGATGGGTGTGCGCGTCCGCCAGGCCGCGTGGGGCCACCCGAGCCGTCGTGCTGCTCGTCGCGGTGACCCGACTCCCCCTGTGGCAGGGGCCGTCGTGTGCGGACGCAATGACCAAGTCTGCCAGAGCACCCGGCATACCTGAAATCGGCGGCGCGGGGCGACCCCCTAGCGTGGGCCCGTGGACGTCTCTCCCGGCTGGCCCGTCATCGCGTGCCTCCTCATCCTCCTCGTCGTCACCGTCGTCGCGAACCGCCTCGGCGGCCTGGGGCTGGGGCGCGCGTCGGTGCTCGCTGGTGCGCGCGCCGTCGTGCAGCTCTCGCTCGTCGCGCTCGTCATCACGGCCGTCGTCGGCTCGCTCGCGCTCTCGTTCGTCGCCGTCGCGGTCATGTTCACCATGGCCGTCGTGACGACGTCGAAGCGGGTCGGTGCACCGCGCGCCTGGCCGTGGGCGGCGGCATCGATGGCGTGCGGCATCGTGCCGGTCGTGGCCGTCGTGCTCGCGACCGGCGCCGTGCCGCTCACCGGCATCGCCGTCATCCCGGTGGCCGGCATCGTCATCGGCAACACGATGACCGTGCACACGCTCGTCGGCCGGCGCACCTTCTCGGCCCTGCGCGAGGAGCACGGTCAGTACGAGGCCTCGCTGTCGATCGGGCTGACCTCGGCCCAGGCCATCGACGAGGTGATCGCGCGGCGCGTGCCCGAGGGCATCGTGCCGAGCCTCGACCAGGTGCGCACGTCGGGGGTCGTGACGCTGCCGGGCGCCTTCATCGGGGTCATGCTCGGCGGCGGCAGCGCCGTGCAGGCCGCGACCGCGCAGGTGCTCGTGCTCTTCGCGATCATGGCCACGCAGGCGATCACGGCGAGCGTGCAGGCGCGCCTCATCTGCCGGCGCAGCCTGCTGCCGCCCGACCTCGCGGCGTCGCTCGTGTCGTGAGCCGGCGGGGCTCCCGCGGCACGGCCAGCCGGTGCCCGGAAGCCGGGAGCCGGCTCAGCGGACTCAGCCGCCTCAGCGGGCTCAGCGTCGGCGCTTGGTCAGCGTGACCGCTCCCGCGATCGGGGCCGCGTCCGCGCTGCGGCGGTAGCCGGCGCGCTTGTACATCCGCAGGTTCCCCTCGCTGCGGGCGCCGGTGTGCAGCACGAACGTCCGGATGCCGTCCGGTGCGGCTCTTTCGGCGTGCTCGAGCAGGCGTCGGCCGAGCCCGCGCCCCTGCAGGTCGGGCACGACGCAGAGCCGCCCGATGAGCCACTCGTCCGGGCGCCCCGGAGGGACCGACGTGCGCACGGCACCGACGAGCCGGCCGGCGCTGCGGGCGAGCCACGTCTGCGTCTGCTCGAGGCCGGCGCGCACGTCGTCGAGGCTCTCGTGCAGGGCCGGGATCTCGAGAGTGCCGTTGGCGACGGCCTCCTGCACCCAGCAGGCCCGCATCAGCACCGCGAGCTCGGGCACGTCGCCGGGGGTCGCGGCGGAGATCTCGACCTCCGGGCCGCCCTCCGCACCGGGGGCGTGCGAGGCGTGCAGCAGGTCGGGGCGGCGGGCCGCGGTGCGGGCCAGCCGCTGCTCGTGGCGCCAGGCCGCGATGGCGGCGTGGTTGCCCGAGAGGAGCACGGGCGGCACCGGGCGGCCGGCCCACGTGCTGGGCTTGGTGTAGATGGGGTACTCGAGCAGGCCGTCCTCGTGGGACTCCTCGACGAGCGACTCGGCGTTGCCGATGACGCCCGGGACCAGGCGCCCGATGGCCTCGACCATGGCGAGCACGGCCACCTCGCCGCCGTTCAGCACGTAGTCGCCGAGGCTGACGACCGACACCTCGAGCCCGAGCTCCTCGCGGGCGTGCTCGTAGACGCGCTCGTCGATGCCCTCGTAGCGCCCGCAGGCGAAGGCGAGCCACGGCTCCTGCGCCAGCTCGCGCGCCAGGGCCTGGGTGAAGGGCTGCCCCCCGGGCCCGGGCACGATCAGCCGGGGCTTGGCGGCATACGGGTTGCCTTGTGCGAGAACGTGGTCGAGCGCCTCGGCCCACGGCTGCACCTTCATCACCATGCCGGCGCCGCCGCCGTAGGGCGTGTCGTCGACCGTGCGGTGCCGGTCGTGCGTGAAGTCGCGCAGGTCGTGCACGCGCACGTCGAGCAGGCCGTCCTCGCGAGCCTTGCCGATGAGCGAGAGGTCGAGCGGCGAGAGGTAGTCGGGGAAGATCGAGACGACGTCGATGCCGAGCGCGGGACGTCGGGGGGCCTGCGTCACTCGGTGCCCTCGCGGTAGAGGTCGAAGAGTCCGGGGGGTGCGTCGACGACGACGTGGTCGTCGGCCACCGTCGGCACGATCCGGCGCACGAACGGCACGTAGGCCGTCACGCCGTCGGTCAGCGTGAGCACGAGGCGGTCCTGCGCCGGGCCGATCTCGAGGCCGCTGACGGCGCCGAGCTTCTCGCCGCTCGGGTCGCGCACCTCGAGCCCGACGAGGTCCTCCTCGTAGTAGGCGTCGTCGTCCGTGGCGGCCGGGGTGGCGTCGTCGAGCACGAGCCGCGTGCCGCGCAGGCTCTCGGCACCCTCGCGGTCGGGGATCTCCTCGAACGTCAGCAGCCAGATGCCCCGGTGCACGCGCGTCGAGGCGATGGTGAGGGCACGGGGCACGCCCGTGCCGGCCTCGGCCTCGGTGTCGAGCACGGCCCCGACCGGGAAGCGTCGCTCCGGGTCGTCGGTGTGCAGCTGGACGGTCACCTCACCACGCAGTCCGTGGGGCTTGCCGATGCGGGCGAGGACGACCTTCATGTCCCGAATCCTCTCAGCCATGGCGCGAATCCTCTCAGGTTTGGTCACGGTGCGGGACGCGACAAGGGCGCCCCGGTCGAGCCGGGGCGCCCTTGTCGAAGACGCGGTCCGAGGACTCCCGAGGGAGTCGTCGGCGCTCAGCGCACGCGGTCGGTGTCGACGATGTCGACCCGCACGTTGCCGTTGCCCGCCAGGGCGGCGACGACGGTGCGCAGGGCGCTCGCCGTGCGGCCGGAGCGGCCGATGACGCGGCCGAGGTCGTCGGGGTGGACCCGGACCTCGAGCAGCTCACCGCGGCGCAGCTCCTTGCGGCGCACGACGACGTCCTCGTCGTGGTCGACGATGCCCTTGACGAGGTGCTCGAGCGCCTCCTCGAGCATGCTCAGGCCTCGGCCTTCGCGGTGTCGTCGGCAGCGGCCTCGGCGGGAGCCTCAGCCTTGTCGTCGGCCTTGTCAGCCGTGGCGTCGGCCTTCGGCTCGGACTTCTTGGCGGCCTTCTTGCGCGGCGTCGGGCCGTCGGTGCCGGCGTCGTTCTTGCCACCGGCAGCGGCGATCGCGGCCTCGTAGAGGTCCTTCTTGGAGGTCTTGGCCTCCTTGGTCTGCAGCTTGCCCTCGTCGACGATCTTAATGAGCGCGGCGACGGCCTCAGTCGGCTGCGCGCCCTGGCTCAGCCAGTAGTGCGCGCGCTCGATGTCGATGTCGATGAGCGAGGGCTGCTCGGTGGGGTGGTACTTGCCGATCTCCTCGATCGCACGGCCGTCACGCTTGGTGCGCGAGTCCATGACGACGACGCGGTAGAACGGTGCACGGATCTTGCCCATGCGCTTCAGACGGATCTTGACTGCCATGGTGGCGGTCTCCTCAACCAGTAGTGAGCGCGGCGAGACCGGCTGGGTTCAGCCGGGGTGCCGACGCTCGGTGTGTAGGCGTCCGGTCCAGCCGAGAGAAGGCCGGACGGGTACAGCCCTCCATTCTGCCAGACCAGCAGGGGTGCTCCGACCACGCCGAGTCAGGCGAAGGCCGCCCGTACGGCGAGCGCGTGCCGCACGACCTCCTGCTTCGGCACGTCGAGGGCGGCGCCCAGCACCGGCACGGCCGAGGGGTCGAAGCCGGCCCGGGCGAGGCCCATGCGCAGCTCGGGGCCGCCGGCACGGCACTCGACCACTCCCCCGACGCAGGACGCGCGGAGCAGCTCGAAGAGGACGGCCGGCTGCTCGACGGTCGCGGACGAGAAGAGCGGCAGCCCCAGCTCGGCGGCCACCGCGGCGGCGAGGCTCGTGCCGGCGCGGCCGCCGTACTCGTCGGGTCCCCTCGGGGCGGCGGCACCCGTGACGACGCAGGCGATCCGCCGGTGTCCCTGCGTGCGGTACGGCACGGCCGGCCAGTCGGTGGCGAGCATCGTGAACCGCTCGTGGTCACGCCAGTCACGCCGGCCGTCGGGCCCGGGCAGGTGGAGGAAGGCGCGCGAGAACCCCTCGTGCACGAAGCCGAGCGAGCGCACGAGACCGGCCGAGCGGTGGTTGGCCGGCTGGATGTTGGCCTCGACGCGGTGCAGGCCCATCCCGAGCGGCGCGTCGTCGAAGACGAGGTCGAGCGTGAGGGCCAGCCCCTCGGCGAAGAGGCCGCGGCCGGCATACGGGTCGTAGGCGTCGTAGCCGATCGTGGCGCTGCGGAACGCGCCGCCCACGACGTTGGCGACGTTGACGCGACCGACGAGACCGTGGCTGCCCTCCGGGTCGAGCGCGTGGACCATGAAGGTGCGGTAGGTGGGCGACTGGCTGCGGATGACGACCGGCAGGTTGTTGGGGTCGGGCATGGCGAAGGCGGAGAGCCGCCGCTCCGAGAGGGTCACGGCAGCGGCATACGCGGGGATGTCGGCCTCGGTCGGCGGCCGCACGCGCACCCGCTCGCCCTGGGCCGTGAACGCCGCGGCGCCGCCGCCGACGCCGGCCCCGCCGGCCGCGCCGCCCCCGCCCTCAGCCGACAACGCGGCCTCGCAGCACGACGGCCTGCGGCTGCCCCACGACCGTCACGTCGTCGCGGGGGTCGGCGGCGTAGACGACGAGGTCGGCGTCCTCGCCCTCGGCGAGACCCGGGCGGCCGAGCCAGGCGCGGGCGCCCCACGTCGCGGCGTCGACGACCTCGAGGTTGCTCAGCCCGGCCTTCGTCAGCTCGACCATCTCCTGCGCCACGAGGCCGTGCGGGAGGCTCCCGCCGGCGTCGGTGCCGACGTAGATCGGCACACCGGCCTCGTGCGCGGCGCCCACCGTGGCGTAGCGGCGCTCGTGCAGGTCGAGCATGTGGCGGTGGTAGGCGGGGAACTTCTCCGCGGCCGGGGCCGCGAGGTCGGGGAACTGCGCGATGTTGACGAGCGTCGGCACGATGGCGATGCCCCGGGCGGCGAAGGTGTCGATGGAGTCCTCGCGCAGCCCGGTCGCGTGCTCGATGCAGTCGATGCCCGCCGCCGCGAGGTCGCGCAGCGACTCCTCGCCGAAGCAGTGCGCCGTGACGCGCACGCCCTCCTCGTGCGCGGCGGCGACCGCCGCGGCCACCGCGTCGCGCGACCAGCTCGGCGCGAGGTCGCCGACGTCGCGGTCGATCCAGTCGCCGACGAGCTTGACCCAGCCGTCGCCGTGGTGGGCCTCGAGCCGCACGTGCCGCACGAGCTCGTCCTCCTCCACCTCGTGGGCGAAGTTGCGGATGTAGCGACGCGTGCGCGCGATGTGCCGTCCCGCGCGGATGATCTTCGGCAGGTCGTCCCGCTCGTCGACCCAGCGCGTGTCGCCGGGCTGGCCGGCGTCGCGGATGAGCAGGGTGCCGCGGTCGCGGTCGGTGAGCGCCTGCTGCTCGGCCTCGGCGCGCGGCACCTCGCCGTGCGGTCCGAGCCCGACGTGGCAGTGCGCGTCGACGAGGCCCGGCAGCACCCAGCCCTCGAGCGTCTGCACGTCGGCGCCCGCGCCGGGCGGGCTGAAGCAGATGCGGCCCCCGACGACCCAGAGCTCGTCGACGACCTCCTCCGGCCCGACGAGCACGCGACCGCGGACATGGAGCACCGGTGCACTCATGCGCCGACCCTAGCCGCCGACGGGCGCCAGCTCGGTGAGCACCTCGCCCCAGTGCGTCAGCAGGGTCGCGAGGTGGCCCTCACCCGCGCGCACCACGAGGCGGGACGTCGGCAGGTGCTCGTGCAGCCAGCGTCCGTGCGCCGGCGGCACGACGTGGTCGCGGTCGCCGTACCAGAGCGTGACCGGCGCCCTCACGTCCGCGAGGTCGACGTCCCACCCGACCGTCAGGGTGAGCCAGTCGCGCGAGGCTCCGCGATACGGAGGTATGCCGGGTCGCCCGCTCCCGGCCCACGGCTCGAGGATCTCGGGCGAGACGAAGCCGCCGACGACGGGTGCCCGGGGCCCGGCATGCGGCCCGGTCACCGCCGCGGCGTCCCGCAGGGCCACGGCCGCGTCGTGGTCGCCCGCCAGCGCGGCCCGCACCGCCGGGTCTTCGCTCGGGTCTTCGGCCGGGCCGTCGGCCAGGCCGTCGGACACGGTGAGGTCGGCGACGAGCTCCTCGGCGAGCAGCGGCCCCGGCCCAGCGACGACGCCGACCCGCGTCACCCGGTCGGGCCGGCGCGCGGCCACCCCGAGGGCGAAGGGTCCGCCGCCCGAGACCCCGAGCACCGCGAAGCGGTCCACCCCGAGCAGGTCGGTGACCGCGGCGGCGTCGTCGGCCACCGAGGCGAGCGACGTGCGGGCGTCGGACGACCCGCCGTAGCCGGGACGCGAGAAGGCGAGCAGCCGCACGCCCGCCCGCCGGGCCGGCCCGTCACCGAGCGCCGCCTGCAACCGCCCGCCGGGCGTGCCGTGGAGGAAGAGGACCGGTCTGCCTGACCGGTCGCCGCCCTGCCAGACGTCGAGGCGGCGGCCGTCCGGCAGCCGCAGCCGCGAGCGCCCGTCGGTGGTCACGGGACGAGCGTAGGAGGCTCAGGCGATCGCGGCCACGACGACGAGCGAGACGGCCAGCTGCACGGCCGCCGCGACGACGCTCGCCGGGTGGAACTCGCGCTCCGTCACGAGGTGCGCCAGGTCGCCCGGGGTCACGAGGTCGAGCAGCCGGAAGGCCGCGGCCTACAGCCCGACGCCGAGCAGGCCGAAGGCCAGCGTCCAGCCCAGGGCGAGGCCGAGCGAGGCCGATCCGTTGAACCAGATGGCGGCGAAGACGACGAGCCCGAGGCCGAGCATCCCCGAGGCCAGCACGACCGCCGCGTTGACCGACCGGTGGGTCCAGATGTGCGTGCCAAGGTGCCCGGGCGTCAGGGCGTCGAGCGCGACGTAGCCGAGGCCGAGCACGCCGACGCCGACGACGGCGTAGACAAGCGCGGCGACGAGGTGCGAGAGCAGGTCCATGGGTTCTCCATCGGTGCGGTGGAACGGGAACGGGGGTCGGGGTGGGTGGGGCGACGCCCGGGGGTCAGGGCTCGGCCACCCAGGCGGCCACCTGGTCGGGCGCCGAGCGGGGGGTCAGCATCCGGTGCGGCACGAAGCGCGCGCCGGTGTTCGTCACGAGGTTCGTCGACTCGCGGACGCCGAGCCCGGCGGGCTTGCCGTCGACGACCCACGTGCCGAAGACGGGCCGGTTGCCGTCGAGGTCGGACAGCGGCGCGTACTGCTGGAAGACGCGTTGCTGGCCCTGCGTGCGCAGCCGCGGCGACCGCTCCTGCCCGTCCGGCCCGATGACGTCGACGCCGTCGCCCTCCCAGCCGAAGAGGGGCTTGGAGGCGTATGCCGTCAGGCCGTGCGGGTGGTCGAAGTGGGCGGGCAGCAGGTTGGGGTGGTCGGGGAACATCTCCCAGAGCACCGGCAGCAGCGCCTTGGACCCGGCGAGGAGCTTCCACGGCGGCTCGATCCACTGCGTGCTCGAGGCCCCGCCCAGCAGGTAGCCGCCGAAGGGCGAGTCGAGCATCCACTCGGTGGGGTACATCTTGAAGCAGTGCGTGATCGGCTCGCCGCGCACGTCGACGAAGCGGCGCTGCCCGTGGTGCCAGCCGACGTCCTCCATCGTGATGCCGAGGGCGACGAGACCGGCTTCCTGGGCGGTGTCGCGCAGGTAGGCGACGGTGGCCCAGTCCTCCGTCGGCTCGTGCTGCCCGACGGCGAAGTGCACGACGTCGACGCCGGTGCGGGCGCGCATCCGGCGCCACCCCTCGACGAGGCGCTCGTGGAGCAGGTTCCACTGGTCCGAGTCCGGGTGGAGGTCCTCGAGCCAGAACCACTGGGTCACGGCCGCCTCGACGAGCCCGGCCGGGGTGTCCGCGTTGTACTCGAGCAGCTTCGGCGGGCCGTCGCCGTCCCACGCGAGGTCGAAGCGTCCGTAGACCGAGGTCGCGTCCGGGTCGCCGAGGGAGGCGGCGAGCCAGGCGCCGGCGCCGTCGGGCAGCCCGTGCCGGGCGATGATCGTCGGGTCGTGCGCCATCCGGTGCACGGCGGCGACCGTCATCCGGTGCAGGTCGCCGGTCGCCCGCTCGAGCACCTCGACGTCGGCCTCGGTCAGCTCGTAGCACGCGGACTCGTCCCAGTACGGCACGGCGGTGCCGTCGGCGGCGCGGTCGACGGCATACGTCAGCCCCTGCTCCTCGACGGTGCGCAGCCACCCGTCGCGGGGCGGGCTCGCGACGCGGTCCACCCGGCTCAGCCCCCGACCGAGAATCCGTGTCCGGAGAAGCCGCCGCGCGTGACGACGCCGCCGTCGGCCTTGAAGCCGGTGCCCCAGGACTGCGAGCGCGGCGGCGCCGTGAACGACCCGCCCGACACGGGACTGCCGACCGCGGGGGCGGCCACGCCGCGGGCCACGAAGTACCAGCCGTGCCCGCCGTGGAAGCCACCGGTCCGGTGGTCGTCACACTGGTCGTCGGCGACGCGCTTCTGCGTCGTCTCCTCGACGCAGACGCCGGCGTAGTCGTGGTCGTCGTCCTGCACGGCGGCGTAGACGCCGACCGAGGCGAGGGCGACGGCACCGACCGTCACGGCGGCGGACTTGCGGGTCATGGGCATGCGGGTACGCGTCTCCTCGGGATGCAACGGGTGCTGACCGTCGTCAGGACCCGCCTCCGACGCCGCCCGGGCGCTGTCGGATCCCTCCGTCGCCGGGACATCCTGCCCGACGCCGGAACCGGGCTCCCGGTCGGGTCAGCGACCCCCGCCGAGGAACTTCTCGAAGCCCTTGGGCAGGTTCGACGGGTCGAAGTCGGCCATCGGGTCGGACTCCCCCGCCGCACCGGCACCCGGTGCCCCGAAGGCCCCGGCACCCGCGGCGCGCCCGGACGCGGCCTTCTCGGCGGCCGCGCGCTCCTCGGCGGCACGCTTGGCCGGGTTGCCGCTCTTGCTCTTCCTGCGCTGCGGCTGCTGCGCCTTGCCGCGCTTGCCGGTGCCGGGGATGCCCGGCATGCCGGGCAGGCCACCGCCACCACCGCGCGCCATCGACTTCATCATCTTCTGCGCCTGGCCGAAGCGCTCGAGCAGCTGGTTGACCTCGGTCACCGTGACGCCGGAGCCCTTGGCGATGCGCGAGCGGCGCGAGCCGTTGATCTGCTTGGGGTGGGTGCGCTCGAAGGGCGTCATCGAGCGGACCATGGCCTCGACGCGGTCGAACTCGCGGTCGTCGAAGGCGTCGAGCTGGTCGCGCATCCCCTGCATGCCCGGCATCATCTTGAGCATCGACTTGAGCGAGCCCATCTTCTTGATGGCGTTCATCTGCGAGAGGAAGTCCTCGAAGGTGAAGTCCTCCTCGGCGAGGAACTTGCGGGCCATCTCGTCGGCCTCGCGCTTGTCGAAGGCCTTCTCGGCCTGCTCGATGAGCGTGAGGACGTCGCCCATGTCGAGGATGCGGCTCGCCATGCGGTCGGGGTGGAACACCTCGAAGTCGGTGACCTTCTCACCGGTCGAGGCGAACATGATCGGCTCGCCGGTCAGCTCGGCGACCGAGAGCGCCGCGCCACCGCGGGCGTCGCCGTCGAGCTTCGAGAGCACGACGCCGGTGAAGGCGACGCCCTCGTGGAAGGCCTGTGCCGTCTCGACGGCGGCCTGGCCGATCATGGCGTCGAGGACGAACAGCACCTCGTCGGGCGCGATCGCGGCCCGGATGTCGCCGGCCTGCTGCATGAGGTTCGCGTCGACCGCGAGGCGGCCGGCGGTGTCGACGATGACGACGTCGTACTGCTTGGCGCGGGCCTGCTCGATGCCCATCCGCGACACGGTGACGGGGTCGCCGAACGAGCGGGTGCCCTCGCCGGAGTCGAGGACGGCGTCGTGGCCGCCCATGTTGCCGCGCTCGGGCGCGAAGACGGGGATGCCGGCCCGCTCGCCGACGACCTCGAGCTGCGTCACGGCGTTCGGGCGCTGGAGGTCGGCCGCCACGAGGAGCGGGGTGTGGCCCTGGTCCTTGAGCCACTTGCCGAGCTTGCCGGCGAACGTCGTCTTGCCCGAGCCCTGCAGGCCCGCGAGCATGATGACCGTCGGCGGCTGCTTGGCGAAGCGGATCGTCCGGGTCTGCCCGCCGAGGATCGCGACGAGCTCCTCCTGCACGATCTTGACGACCTGCTGGGCGGGGTTGAGGGCCTGGCTGACCTCGGCGCCGAGCGCGCGCTCGCGCACCGACGCGGTGAACCGCTTGACGACGGGCAGGGCGACGTCGGCGTCGAGCAGGGCGAGGCGGATGTCGCGGATCGTCGCGTTGACGTCGGACTCCGAGAGCCGGCCCTTGCCGCGGAGGTTCTTGAACGTCGCGGTCAGCCGGTCAGACAGGGATGCAAACACCGGGCAAGGCTATCCGTTCCCGCGCCCGGTTCCGATTCGGTGGCCGACACGCCGTCGCCGCCGGTGTGCCGGCGCGTAGGGTCGCGCAGGTGAGTGACCGTCGCGACCGCGCCTCAGGCGCCCCACCGTTCATCGACAAGATCGCCTGGATCCACCTCGAGGACCGGCGCCTGCTCGGGGCCCGCAACGCCGGGCGGGACCGGTTCTACCTGCCCGGGGGCAAGCGCGAGCCCGGCGAGAGCGACGTCGAGACGCTCGTGCGCGAGCTCGCCGAGGAGCTCGCCGTCGTGGTGGACGGCGCCACGGCGAGTCACGTCGGCACCTTCGAGGCCCTGGCCGACGCCCGCACCGACGGCCTCGTCGTCCGCCTCACCTGCTACACCGCGACTTACGAGGGCGAGCTCGTGCCGTCGCGCGAGATCGACGAGATCACCTGGCTGACGTCCGAGGACGGGCACCGGGTCTCGGCCGTCGACCGCCTCGTGCTCACCCACCTGCGCGACGCCGACCTCATCGACTGACCCGCCGGCGATTCGATGTGTTCCGCGGTCCCCCGTGACCGTGGAACACATCGAACGGCAGGAGGGGTGGCACCGCGGGACGAGCGGGGTCCCTCAGGGCGCGTCGCAGGTGTCGATGATCATCGCGACGGCCTGGGCGGCGCGGGCGGGCGCGAGCTGGCCGCCGCCGAACTCGGTGACGTAGAAGGTGTCGAGGGTCTGGCCGGCATACGTGGCGATGTGGGCCGAACGCACCGAGAGCGACGCGCGCGCGAGGGTGATGCCGATGTCCTGCAGCAGCCCCGGACGGTCGGTCGCGCGCACCTCGATGACGGTCGCGGTGTCGGACGCGCTGCTCAGCACCATGGCGCGGGTCGAGTCCGGCGAGCCGGTCACCGCGCTGCGCACGGCGCCCGAGCGGCGCCGCTGGAGCTTGCCCAGCGGTGCGCGGTCGCCGCTCGCGACCCGGGTCAGGTCGCGGGCGATCGTCGCCGGCAGCGGGGTCTCGCTGCCGGGCGAGTCGACCCACCACTCGTTGACGGCCAGGCCGTCGACCGTGCGCACGATCGCCGAGCGCACGACGAAGCCGTGCGCGGCGAGCAGCCCGGCCGTGTCGGCGAAGAGGCCGGCACGGTCGCGGTCGATGATGTCGATGCGGTGGGCTCCGCCGAGCGAGATGACGGTGACGTAGGGCTCCCCCGACGCGATGCGGTCGAGCGCGTCGTCGGACAGCGACAGGGTCTCGATGGGTTCCACGACGAGCGGGCCCTCTCCTTGGGCGTGGGCGACGAGCGCCGACCGGCAGGCCCGGTGGAGCCGGTCGACGAGCCCGGCCCGCCAGTCGCTCCAGGCCTTGGGGCCGGCCGCCGACGCGTCCGCCTCGGTGAGGGCGCGCAGCAGGTCGAGGGTGGTGACCGAGCCGTCCACGGCGTCCGAGAGGGCGACGATCGTCGCCGGGTCCTCCGGGTCGCGCCGCGTGGCGAGGTCGACGAGGGTGAGGTGCCCGCGGACGAGGCGCACGACGATGCGGCGGTCCGCCTCGGCGACGCCCATCCGCTCGAGCACGGTCTCGGCGATGTCGGCGCCGGACGCCGCGTGGTCGTGCGAGCCGGCCACCTTGCCGATGTCGTGCAGGACGGCGGCGAGCATGAGCAGGTCGGGCCGCGCGACGTCGCGCACCATGCCGCTCGCCGCGACGACCGTCTCGATGAGGTGGCGGTCGACCGTGTGGCGGTGCACGGCGTTGCGCTGGGGCCGGCTGCGCACGGCCTTCCACTCGGGGATCCACGACTCGACCACGCCGGCGAGGTCGAGTCCCTCCCAGACGGTGATGAGGCCGGGCCCGGAGGCGAGCAGGTCGGCGAAGAGGTTGCGGGCGACCTCGGGCCACGGCTCGGGCAGCGGGGGTGCCTGCGCGGCGAGGTTCTTCAGGGTCGTCGGCGACAGCGGGATGCTGCCGCGGGCGGCGACGACCGCCGCGCGCAGCGGGATGACGGGGTCGGTCGACAGGTCCGCCGACGGGCCGAGCACCGCCTCCCCGTCGTGCCGGTAGAGGCCGTATCCGAGCGGGGCGAGCTGCGGCCGGCGCGGGCCGACGCGCAGGGTGCGGGCCCGCTGGGACTGCATGGCGCGTCGCAGGGTGCCGTCGACGGCATACGCGATCGTGCGGGCCGAGGTCGAGAGGTCGGTGAGCAGGTCGTCCGCGTCGCCGTAGCCGAGCAGGGCCGCGCACGCGTCCTGGTCGTCGCGGGTCAGGCGGTCGCGCCCGCGGCCGGTGACGACGTGGATCGCGTCGCGCACGTCGAGCAGGCGCTCGTAGGCGTCGTCGACCTCGCCGTGGGGTCGGTCCGTGAGCCACGCCGCCGTGAGCGCCCGCAGCACGGACATGTCGCGCAGGCCGCCGTGGGCCTCCTTGAGGTCCGGCTCGATGAGGTGGGCCAGGTCGCCCTGGCGGGCGTGGCGCTGGAGCACCGACTCGTGCATCTCGCCGAGCCGGGTGCGGGCGTTGGCCCGCCAGTCGTGCGAGACGGTCGAGCGCGCCGCGTTGACGACGTCCGCGTCGCCCGCCACGTGCGTGAGGTCGAGCAGGCCGACGGCGGCGGAGAGGTCGTCGGAGGCGACGGCCCGGCACTCGGCGACGGTGCGCACACTGTGGTCGAGGCGCACCCCGGCGTCCCAGATCGGATACCAGAGCTTGTCGGCGAACGCCCCGACCTCCTTGCCCGAGAGACCCCTCGGGTGGTGCACGAGCACGAGGTCGTAGTCGCTGAGCGGGCCGCCGTCGCCGCGGGCGAGCGAGCCGACCGCGGCGAGCGCCACGCCCTCGTGCCGCCGGCCCGCGCACGCGTCGCGCCAGAGCTCCTGGAGCCAGCCGAAGCCGAACTCCGCGAGCGCCCGGCGCCGGGTCTGGCCGGCGCCGGGCGTCGCGAAGGTGCGGGTGCCGGCGAGGTCCAGACGTCGGGTGGTCACATCCGTCATGTCAGGTTCTCGCCGTCCCCTTGGAGTTGCGTGTGGTGGTTCTTCGGTGCTGCGAGTGGTCCGTCGACGCTCAGAGGGCGTCGACGCCCCGCTCGCCGGTGCGCACCCGCACGACCTCGTCGACCGGCACGGCCCAGATCTTGCCGTCGCCGATGCGACCGGTCTGGGCGGCCTTGAGGATGACCTCGAGCACGTCCGAGGAGTCGGCGTCGTCGACGAGGACCTCGAGGCGCACCTTCGGCACGAAGTCGACGGTGTACTCGGCGCCGCGGTAGACCTCGCTGTGTCCGCGCTGGCGGCCGTAGCCGCTCGCCTCGCTGATGGTCATGCCGGCCACCCCGAAGGCCTCGAGGGCCTCCTTCACCTCGTCGAGCTGGTGGGGCTTGATGATGGCGGTGATGAGCTTCATGCGTTGGCTCCTTCGACCTTGCTGGCCTGGACGGCGGGACGGGACGTGGTGCGGCCACCAGAGGCGGCGAACCCGCCGATCTCGTACCCGGACTCCGCGTGGACGGCCTGGTCGATGCCCTCGGACTCCTCGTCCTCGGTGATCCTCCAGCCGAGCGTGGCCTTGAGGCCCAGGGCGATGGCGTAGGTGAGCACGAAGGAGAGCACGAGCGAGATGGCCGCGACGAGCACCTGCAGGACCGTCTGCTGCCAGCCGCCGCCGTAGAACAGGCCGGTCGAGGTGGCGAGCAGGCCGGCGCCGACGGTGCCCCAGAGGCCGGCGACGAGGTGGACGCCGACGACGTCGAGCGAGTCGTCGTAGCCCAGCTTGTACTTGAGCCCGACGGCCAGGGCCGAGAGGCCACCGGCGACGACGCCGAGGATGATCGAGCCGACGGGCGAGAGGGCGCCGCAGGCCGGGGTGATGGCGACGAGGCCGGCGACGACGCCCGAGGCGGCGCCGAGCGAGGTGGCGTGGCCGTCGCGGATCTTCTCGACGACGAGCCACCCGATGGCGGCGGCGCACGTCGCGACGGTCGTGTTGAGCCACACCGCCGAGGCGAGGCCGTCGGCCGCGAGCTCGGAGCCGGCGTTGAAGCCGAACCAGCCGAACCACAGCAGGCCGGCGCCGATCATGACGAGCGGGAGGTTGTGCGGCCGCATCGCGACCTTGCCGAAGCCGAGGCGCTTGCCGACGACGAGGGCGAGGGCGAGGCCGGCCGCACCGGCGTTGATGTGCACGACCGTGCCACCGGCGAAGTCGATGGGCAGCACGCTCGCGACGCCGTCGGTGACGCCGAAGAGCTTGGCCGAGAGGCCGCCCTCGGCGCCCGAGAGCAGGCCGCCGCCCCACACCATGTGGGCGATCGGGAAGTAGACGATCGTCACCCAGATGACGGCGAAGGTGATCCAGGTGCCGAACTTGACGCGGTCGGCGATGGCGCCGCTGATGAGTGCGACGGTGATGACCGCGAAGGTCAGCTGGAAGCCGGCGTAGATGTACTCCGGGATGAAGACGCCGACGCCGAACGGGTCGATGAGCCGGGCGCCGTCCTCACCGGCGAGCTGGCTGAGCCCGAACAGGTGGAACGGGTTGGCGAAGATGCCGGCGATGTCGCTCCCCCCGTCCTGGAGGTTGCCGAACGACATCGAGTAGCCCCACAGCACGTAGACGATGCCGACGACGGCCATGGCGCCGAAGCTCATCATCATCATGTTGAGGACGGACTTGCTCCGGGTCATGCCACCGTAGAAGAGGGCGAGCCCGGGCGTCATCAGGAGGACCATCGAGGAGGCGATGAGCATGAATGCGGTCGCGGCCTCGTTGATCACTGGTGGTTCTGCCGCGAAGGGCATCAGTGCTGGTGTCATGCGCAGGAGTCTGGGCACGCGCCGTTTCACCTGACGGCTCCGTGTGTTACAGCCGTGTCAACAAGACCCCGGCGGTGTTAGCGGATGGTTTCGCGCACGGCGGCTGTCCGGATCGTGGGACGCCGCGCCCACCCGCTGAACGGCCGAGAGCACGGATGCCGGCGGCATCCGTGCTCTCGTGGCGCCCCCGAGCGGGGGGGCGGGTCACATGACGATGGCGTCGACGAAGGCCTCGGGGTCGAAGGGAGCGAGGTCGTCGGGTCCCTCGCCGAGCCCGACGAGCTTGACCGGGACGCCGAGCTGGCGCTGGACGGCGACGACGATGCCGCCCTTGGCGGTGCCGTCGAGCTTGGTCAGCACGATGCCGGTGACGTTGACGGCCTCCGAGAAGACCTTGGCCTGCTGCAGCCCGTTCTGGCCGGTCGTCGCGTCGAGCACGAGGAGCACCTCGTCGATCTCGCTCTGCTTCTCGATGACGCGCTTGACCTTGCCGAGCTCGTCCATGAGGCCGACCTTGTTGTGCAGGCGCCCGGCCGTGTCGATGATGACGACGTCGACCTCCTCCTCGATGCCGGCCTTGACGGCGTCGAAGGCGACGGCGGCCGGGTCGGCGCCGTCCTTGTCGGAACGCACGGTCGGCACGCCGACGCGGGCGCCCCACGTCTCGAGCTGGTCGGCGGCGGCCGCGCGGAAGGTGTCGGCGGCGCCGAGCAGCACCTCGCGGTCCTCGGCGACGAGGACGCGCGCGAGCTTGCCGACGGTCGTCGTCTTGCCGGTGCCGTTGACGCCGACGACGAGGATGACGGCCGGGCGGTCGCCGACCCGGCTGCTCGCGATGCGCCGGTCCATGTCGGGGCGGACGAGGGTCAGCAGGTCCTCGCGGAGCCAGCTGCGGACCGTGGCCTCGTCGGTCGTGCCGTCCACCTTGACGCGGGTGCGCAGGGCGTCGACGAGCTCGGTCGTGGCCTCGACCCCGAGGTCGGAGGAGATGAGGGTGTCCTCGACCTCCTCCCAGGCCTCCTCGTCGAGCTTGCCCCGCGAGAGGAGCGCGAGCAGGCCCTGGCCGATCGAGGAGTTGGAGCGGGCGAGGCGGGCGCGCAGCCGGGCGAGTCGGCCCCGGGCCGACTCGGGGCGCTCGACCGAGGGCTCGGGCGCCGGCGCGACGGGCTCAGCCGGGCTGGTGCCGCCCGCGGTCTCGACCTCCGCCGGCGCGGCGGGCGCCGGTGCGGCCGTGCCGGGTTCGAGGGTGTCGGCGGCCTCGGTCGGCGGGTGCCGGTCCAGGTCCTCGGCCGGAAGGCCGGCCCGGGCCGGAGGGGCGATGCGTTCGTCGGTGCGGCCGCGGCCCCGCACGAGGTTGGCGCCGTAGGCGACGAGGCCGACGAGGATGACGGCGCCGAGGATGACGTAGGTCCAGACAGTGTCCACGGCGACCATCCAACCACGGCCGGGGACGCCCCCCGCGCGGCCGGCGAGGCGCCGGAGCGCGCCGGTGCGCGCGCTAGTGCGTGCGGGCGCGGGTGCGACCGAGGGTGCCGACGCGCTGGCGCGCGGCGCGGGCGACGCCCTCGCCCTTGGCGGTGAGCACGTCGCGGCCGCGCCGGTGCGCGGGCACCGCGACGACACCGACGACCGCCACGGCGAGCACGGTGACGACGAGCATCAGGATGACCAGCACGACCATGTGATCAGAGTGACGCATGGTGCGCCGGGCAGGCAAATACCCCGGCGCGGCGCGTCCCCGGCGTGTCCCCGGCGTGTCCCGGGCGCGTCTCGGGCGGGTGCGATCGACTCAGGCCGGCCGGTCGGTGACGTCGCGCAACCGCTGGCTCACGACCGTCGTCACGCCGTCGCCGCGCATGCTGACGCCGTAGAGCGCGTCGGCGATCTCCATCGTCTTCTTCTGGTGCGTGATGACGATGAGCTGCGAGCTGTCGCGCAGCTCCTCGAAGAGCGTGATGAGGCGCCCGAGGTTGGCGTCGTCGAGAGCGGCCTCGACCTCGTCCATGATGTAGAACGGCGAGGGCCGCGCCTCGAAGATCGAGACGAGCAGGGCGACCGCGACGAGCGAGCGCTCGCCGCCCGAGAGCAGCGAGAGCCGCTTGATCTTCTTGCCCGGCGGGCGCGCCTCGACCTCGAGGCCCGTCGTCAGCATGTTCGACGGGTCGGTGAGCACGAGCCGTCCCTCGCCGCCCGGGAAGAGCCGCTGGAAGACGCGCTCGAACTGCACCGCGGTGTCCTCGAAGGCCTCGGCGAAGACGCGTTCGACGCGCTCGTCGACCTCCTTGACGATGTCGAGCAGGTCGCGCTTGGAGTTCTTGAGGTCCTCGAGCTGCTCGGTGAGGAACTTGTGCCGCTCCTCGAGGGCCGAGAACTCCTCGAGCGCGAGCGGGTTGATCCGCCCGAGGGCGTTCAGCTTGCGCTCGGCCTGGCGCAGCCGCTTCTCCTGGGCCTCGCGCACGAAGGCCACCGGCTCGGGCGTCGGTGCGTCCGGGTCGGCGTCCGGGTCGGGCACGACCGGCACGGGCTTGTGCGGGCCGAACTCCTCGACGAGCGACTCGGGCGCGATGCCGAGCTCCTCGACGGCCTTGGTCTGCAGCTGCTCGATGCGCAGCCGCTGCTGCGTGCGGGCCACCTCGTCGCGGTGCACGGTGTCGGTCAGCTCGCGCAGCTCGGCCTGCAGCACCGAGATGTCGCGGCGCACGACGGCGAGCTCGGCGTCGCGCTCGGTGCGCTCGGCCTCTCCCGCGGCGCGGGCCCGGCCGGCCTGCTCGGCCGACTCGACGAGCAGCTCGTGCGCCCACGCGGCGCCC
Organism: Terrabacter aeriphilus; assembly: GCF_039542985.1. NCBI lineage: Bacteria > Bacillati > Actinomycetota > Actinomycetes > Micrococcales > Intrasporangiaceae > Terrabacter > Terrabacter aeriphilus. Next base: position 157,735 of record NZ_BAABIW010000011.1, on the reverse strand, counting down.
GTGCGCACGGCCTCGGCGACAGCGGCCTCGCGCCGGCGCCGGGCCTGCTTCTCGGCGAGGCGCTCGCGGGCCTCCTCCTCGTGGCGCGCGCCGCGCTCGAGCGCGTCGGCGCGGTCCTTGAGCGCACGGGCCCGTTCCTCCCGGGTGCGCAGGCCGAGCCGCAGGTCGGTCTCGGACGCGCGCGCCTCGCGGGCGACGGCCTCGAGCCGGTCGCGCTCCTCGGTCGAGGGGTCGTCGGCGAAGTCGCCCTCGCCGCTCGCGGCCTCGAGCCGCTCGAGCAGCGCCTCGTGCTCGTTCTGGTCGGCCTCGAGAGCGCTCGTCGCGTCGGCGATGGCCTTCTCCGTGCGCTCGACCTCGGCACGGGCCGCGCGCAGGGTCTGCCCCAGGGAGCCGAGGTTCTCGGCGATGGCCGCCATCCGGGCGTCGCTCTCGTTGAGCCGTTCGAGGGCGGCGTCGACGGCGTCGGCCAGCTCGGCCCGGGCCGCCTCGGCGCCGGCCACGCGGAAGCGGGCCTCCTCGCCCTCGCGCACGGCACGGGCCATCGCGTCCTGCGCGTCGTCGAGGGCGGCCTGCAGCTCGAGCAGGCTCGGCGCCGCGTTGCTGCCGCCGCGCACGACGCCGGGGGCGAAGACGTCGCCCGCGCCCGTGACCGCCGTGACGCCGGGCAGGTCGCGCACGACGCGGCGGGCGAGGTCGGCGTCCTCGACGAGCGCCACGCGCTCGAGCACCTGGTCGACGGCCGGGCGCACCGAGGCCGGGCACTCGACGACGGTGCGCGCCCACCGGGCGCCCTGCGGGAGCGCGGGCCACGTGGCGTGGTCGACGGCGGTGGCCGACTCGGCCACCAGCAGGCTCGCGCGACCGGCATCCGTGTCGCGCAGCGTGTCGAGGGCTGCGGCTGCGGCGTCGAGCGAGCCGACCGCGAGCGCCTCGGCGGCAGAGCCGAGGGCGGCCGCGACGGCGTTCTCGAGCCCGGCCTCGACGGTCACGAGCGACGCCACCGAGCCGAGCACCTCGTGGGCGTCGTCGGCGGCAGCGAGCAGGGCAGCCGCACCGTCCTTGCGGCTCAGGCTGAGCCCGAGCGCCTCGACCCGGGCGGCGGCGGTCGTGCGGGCACGCTCGGCGGCGGCCTCCGCGTCCTTCCAGCGGGCGAGCTCGGCCTCGGCGGCCTCGAGCCGTTCGGCGGCCTCCTCGTAGGCGGTGTCGAGGCCCTCCTCGCCCTCCTCGTCCTCCGCCACGCCCGACTCGAGCCGCGAGAACTCGCGCTCGGCCTCGGCCGCACGGGCGAGGGCCTGCTCGACGGTGCCGCGCAGGCGGCCGATCTCGGCCTCGCGGGCCTCGATGCGCGAGGCCCTGGCCCCGACCTGGCCGCCGAGCTTGGCGAGCCCCTCGCGCCGGTCCGCGGCCGCGCGGGCCTCACGGGCCAGTCGGGCGGTCTCGTCGGCGTGGCTGCGCTCGGCGTCGGTGCGAGCGAGCACGGCCTCCTCGAGGGCCGCCTTGGCCTCGGCGATCTCCTCGAGCAGGTAGGCCTCCTGCTCGCGGACCTCCGCCGCCTGCTCGCGCAGCTGCTGCGGGTCGCGGCCCTGCGCGCCGGTGTCGGGCTCGTCGGCCTCGCTCAGCAGGCGCACCCGCTCGGCGGCGAGCGAGCGCGTCGACGCCATCCGCTCGACGAGCCGGCCGAGCGCGACGTACTCGTCCTGGGCCCGGGTCAGCGCCGGGCGGGCGGCCTCGGCGGCGCCCTCGAGCGAGGACAGGCGCCCGCCGAGCTGCGCGATGGCCTCCTCGACCTCGGCGCGGCGCTCGATGAGGGCCGACTCGTCGGCGACCTCCTGCTCGAGGGTCGAGGTCAGCTGCACGAGGTCGTCGGCCAGCAGGCGCAGCCGCGCGTCACGGGCGTCGGTCTGGATGACGGCGGCCCGTCGGGCCGTCTCGGCCTGGCGACCGAGCGGGCCGAGCTGGCGCCGGATCTCGCCGGTGAGGTCGTGCACGCGGGTGAGGTTGGCCTCCATCGACTCCAGCTTGCGCAGCGCCCGTTCCTTGCGCTTGCGGTGCTTGAGCACACCGGCGGCCTCCTCGATGAAGCCGCGGCGCTCCTCGGGCGTGGCCCGCAGCACCGTGTCGAGCTGGCCCTGGCCGACGATGACGTGCATCTCGCGACCGATGCCGCTGTCGCTCAGCAGCTCCTGCACGTCGAGCAGCCGGCACGGGGTGCCGTTGATCGAGTACTCCGAGCCGCCGTTGCGGAACATCGTGCGGGCGATCGTCACCTCGGTGTAGTCGATCGGCAGGGCGCCGTCGGTGTTGTCGATGGTCAGCGCGACCTCGGCCCGCCCGAGGGGCGCGCGGCCCGCGGTGCCGGCGAAGATGACGTCCTCCATCTTGCCGCCGCGCAGCGACTTGGCGCCCTGCTCGCCCATCACCCAGGCGAGTGCGTCGACGACGTTGCTCTTGCCGGACCCGTTGGGTCCCACGATGCACGTGATGCCGGGCTCGAGGCGCATGTGGGTCGCCGAGGCGAAGGACTTGAAGCCCTTCAGGGTCAGACTCTTGACGTACACGAACGTGGGGTCCTTTGTGTCCTGCCGGCGAACGATCCCGGTCAGCGTACTAGCCGCACGGTCACGGGCCGGGGACCCGACGCCCTCCCGGTGCTGCTCCGCGACGGCATCCGGGGGCATCCGACGGGCACCCGGCGGGCATACGGTGGACCGATGGACGTCGACGCGACGCACGACCGGGCCACTGCGCCCGGCCCGTATGCCGTCACCACGCTCGAGCAGCTGCACGCCGCCTACCCCACCGAGCCCGTCGCGAACTCGGTCGCCAAGGAGTCGCGGACGATCACGCCCGGGCAGGCGCGGATCATCGCGGCGTCGCCCTTCGTCGTGGTCTCCACCGTCGGTGAGGGTGGTCTCGACCAGTCACCGCGCGGCGACCGGCCCGGCTTCGTCGTCCTGCGCGACGAGCGCACCCTCGTCATCCCCGACCGGCGCGGCAACAACCGGCTCGACACCCTGCGCAACGTCGTGGCCGACCCGCGCGTCGGCCTGCTCTTCCTCGTGCCCGGGCTCGGGGAGGAGCTGCGCGTGCGCGGCACGGCCGTCGTCTCCACCGATCCCGACGAGCTCGCCCACCACGCGGTCGCGGGCCGGCTGCCGGCGTCGGTGCTCGTCGTGACGGTCGAGCGGTGCTACTTCCAGTGCGCCCGGGCGATCCGGCGCAGCCACCTGTGGGACCCCGAGGCCCGCGTCGACCCGGCCACGCTGCCGACGGCAGGCCAACTGACCCGCGAGGCGGGCGGGTTCGGCTCCGACGCGGAGGCGGCGGCCTACGACGCCGCCCTCGGAGCCCGGCAGGAGGCCACGCTCTACTGAGCGCCCGGCACCGTCACGCCGCGTCGGCGGCCACGGGCCGGCTCAGGCGTCGTCGCCGTTCGCGATGCGCTCGTGGTGGTGGATGACCTCGGCGATGATGAAGCCCAGGAACGCCTCGGCGAAGACCGGGTCGAGACCGGCCTCGTCGGCGAGCGCCCGCAGCCGTCCGATCTGACGCTCCTCGCGGGCCGGGTCGGCGGCGGGCAGCCGCTGCTCCGCCTTGAGCCGGCCGACCTGCTGCGTGCACTTGAAGCGCTCGGCGAGCAGGTGCACCAGCGCGGCGTCGATGTTGTCGATGCTGCTGCGCAGCCGAGCCAGCTCGGCGGGGACCTCGGGCACGTCGCTCACGCGCCCACCCTAGGCGGCTCACCGCTCGACGAAACCGGCGATCCCGTCCTTCGGAACGCCGGGCTGCACGACGACCGACTCGACGTGCCCGGGCCGGCGGGTCGTGCTCGGGCGCTCACGCAGGAGGGCCTCGAGGCGCTCGACCGCCTCGGCGGGCCCCTGCGCGACGACCTCGACGCGCCCGTCGGCCGTGTTGCGGGCGTGCCCGACGAGGCCCAGCTCGAGGGCCCGGGCGCGCGTCCACCACCGGAAGCCCACGCCCTGCACCGTCCCGCGCACGAACATCGTCACCCGCGTCGTCCCGTCGTCCACCCGTCGAGGGTATGCCGCCGCCTGCCGCGTGGCGCCACGGTGTCGGCACCTCCCGTCACTATGCTCACGGCAGGCTCACGCGGTGACTCACCTCGCCGCAGCCCCAGGAAGGAGCGACGTGACGACGTCGGCGATTTCTCGGGCGGCTGGCACCGGCCAGACCGCCCACCCGGCCACGGAGGCCGTTCCCGAGACCCCGCACGCCCGGCCGAGGCGCATCGAGGGCCTCGACGGCCTGCGCGCCCTCGCGATCGCCGGCGTGCTCGTCTACCACCTCAACGCCTCGTGGCTGCCCGGCGGCTTCCTCGGCGTCGACGTCTTCTTCGTCGTCTCGGGCTTCCTCATCACCACGCTGCTCGTGCGCGAGCACCAGCGCACCGGCCGCGTCGCGCTGTCGCAGTTCTGGGTCCGGCGGGCCCGGCGGCTGCTGCCGGCCCTCGTGCTGTGCGTCGTCTCGAGCGTGCTCATCGCGCGCCTCGTCAGCGAGGACCTGCTCGTCTCCATCGGTCGCCAGATGGTCGGCGCCCTGACGTTCTCGACGAACTGGCTGGAGATCACGGCCGGGTCGAGCTACTTCGACCAGACGGCGCCGCAGCTGTTCATGAACTTCTGGTCGCTCGCCGTCGAGGAGCAGTTCTACCTGCTCTGGCCGCTCGCGACCCTCGCCCTGCTGGCCGTGTCGAGCCGAGTGCGCGTCGGGGTGGCCGTGGCGGTCGGCCTCGCGTCGTCGCTGCTGATGGCCCTCGTCTTCTCCCCCGGGCTCGACGCCACCCGCGTCTACTACGGCACCGACACCCACCTCATGGGGCTGATGGCCGGCGCCGCCCTCGCGTTCGCCTGGACCCACCCGACGCTCGCCCTGCGCGTCGCCCCCTCGCGGTGGGGTCGCTGGGGGGCCTATGCCGTCCCCCTCTCCGGCGTCGTCCTGCTCGCGCTCATGGTGGGGCTCGACGAGCAGTCGAGCCTCACCTTCCGCGGCGGCATCGTGCTCGCGTCGGTGGCCTCGGCCGTGCTCGTCATGGGTCTCGTCGAGCACCGGCCCGACGGGCCGACCGCCCTCCAGCGCGTCCTGCGCCACCCCGCCGCGACGTGGGTCGGGCAGCGCTCCTACTCGATCTACCTCTGGCACTGGCCCGTCATCCTGCTCGTCGCCCTCGACAACCCGTCGGCGCCCGGCACCACCTCGCACCTGCTGACCCGGCTGTGGTGCGTGCTCGTGACGCTGGCCCTCGCCGACCTGACGTTCCGCTTCGTCGAGACCCCCTTCCGCGAGCGCGGCTTCCGCGGCGTCGCCCTCGGCCTCGCCGGGCGGGTGCGCGGCCTGACCCGCCGCACCAAGCAGGTCGTCGCGGCCGGCGTCGTGGGGCTCGCCGTCGTGACCACCGTGATCGTGCTGACGGCGCCCGACCAGACCGAGACCGCGCGGATGCTGGCCGCCAACGAGGCCGCCGCGCAGGAGCCGGCCGACCCCGCGCCGGGCCGACCCGTCGGCACGACCCCGTCGCCGTCGGCGAGCGCGGCGGGCACCACCGGCGCGGCGGGCGCCGGTGCGGCCTCCGCCCTCAAGACCTTCACGATGCCGAGCGGCCCGGAGATCGACGCCTACGGCGACTCGATCATGGTCGGCAGCCTCCAGGCGCTGCGCTACTACTTCCCGGGCATCCGCATCGACGCCAAGTCGAACCGCCGCTGGTCGGACGGGCTCGCCGAGGTGAGCGCCCGCGGCGCCGCGAACCGGCGGGCCGTCGTGCTGGCCTTCGGCACGAACGCCGGCGTCGACGAGGAGCGCGTCAAGCAGGTGCTCGACGTGCTCGGGCCGCAGCGCATGGTCGTGCTCGTCAACATCATGGGACCGTTCGCGCGCGTCGACTCCGACAACACGACCCTCGAGCTCGTCGCGAAGGGCCGGCCCAACGTCGTCGTCGCCGACTGGGCCGACGCGATCCGCGCCCATCCCGACCAGGTGCAGTCCGACCGGGTCCACCCGACGATCCGCGGCGCCCACCTCTTCTCCAAGACGGTGCGCCAGGCCCTCGCCGACCTCTCCCAGCGCAGCACCGGCCGCGCCGTCGTGCTCAAGGACCTCCCCATCCCGTGATCCCACAAGGCCTGCGTCACTGACCCGCTTTCCGGGTCACTGACGTAGCGAGCAAACACCCACCGCGAACGGCCAACAGGGTGCCGGCCGCTACGTCACTGACCCGCTCTCCGGGTCACTGACGCAGCGAGCGGGGCCGACACCGCGCCGGGGTCAGCCCGGGACGACGGCGTCGCCGACGCGGATCACGGCGTCGGCGGCGAGCGGGAGCACCGGGGTCAGCCGGATGCCGAACCACGTCGCGCCGTCCCACCGGCGGTGGCGCGCGAGCGTCCGGATCGGCTCCTTGGCCGTGCTCAGCTCGGCGCGGTCGACGGTCGTCATGACGCATCGGTCGCACACCATCGTCACCCGGAACGGGACGTCGCCGACGAGCACCGACCGCCAGCCGTCCTCGGCGAACGGCTCGGCGCCCTCGATGACGACGTTGGGCCGGAACCGGTCGTGCCGCAGCGGCTCCGCCGGTTCCTCGCCGCGCTCCAGCGCCGTCTCGACCATCCAGTCCCGCAGGCGCTGCAGCGACGACTCCGAGGTGACGTGCAGGGGCGCGGCGTCCGACAGCGAGTTGCGCTCGCCGTCCTGCCCGCCCATGTCGGGCCGGATCGGCCGGTGCACCGCGTCGCCCTGCCAGACGAGCCGCAGCGCCCGCCCCACCCGTTCCGAGAGCCACGCGTCCGCATCCGGGCCCGCAGGGTGGGCGCGGTCCTGGCCCGAGAAACCGACGCGGACGGACGCCGCGCCCCGCGGCACCGCGACGTCGACGGCGTCGGACCCGGGCGCGAGCAGCCGCACTCCGCCGCCCTCCATCGGCTCGGCGCGGAGGGCGAGCAGCGCGTGCTCCTCACGGGCCGTGACCTTCACGCCGTCGGGGTCGACGACGGCCCACCGCCGGTCGCCGCGCAGCCCCTGCTCCTCGACGACGGCCACGTCGAGGTCGACCCCGGCCATCGACTTGACGGGGTAGGCCGTCAGCGCGGACACCCGCACCGCCACCTCGGGACCCACCTCACGCGACACCTCGGGCGGCGTCACTCGGCCAGCCAGGCCGCATACGCGTCGAAGGTGTAGGGGCGGCCGAGGAAGTCCTCGACGAGGTCGGCCGCGTCGCGGCGCCCGCCCTGCGCGAGCACCTTGTCGCGGTAGGCGCCGGCGACCTCGGGGTCGAACAGGTCGCTGCGGTCGAACGCCGAGAACATGTCCTTGGCGATGACGAGCGACCACATGTACGTGTAGTAGGCCGAGCTGTAGCCGTCGAGGTGGCCGAAGTGGCACTGCATGTGGGTGCCCTCGAGGTAGGGGAAGACCGAGTAGCGCGCCATGAGCTCGCGCAGCCGCGCGGTGAGGTCGTCGGTCTCGTGGACGTGCAGGTCGTAGGACAGCGCCGCGTAGAACATCTGCGTGCGTGCGTCGTAGCCCTTGCCGAAGTCGTCCGCCCGGCGCATCGCCTCGACGAGCTCCGCAGGGATCGTCTCCCCGGCCTCGTTGCGCGCGAACGTCGCGAGCACGTCCGCGTCCCAGGCCCACTCCTCCAGCATCTGGCTCGGGGCCTCGACGAAGTCCCACTCCGTCGCGACGCCGGAGAAGCGCACCCACTCGGTGCGGCCGGCGAGCACGTGGTGCACGAGGTGGCCGAACTCGTGGAAGAGCGTCACGACCTCGTCGTGCTCCATCAGGCCGCGGTTGAAGTTGCAGACGAGGACCCCCTCCGCCAGCTGCGTGCCGGTCACGCCGCGCGCGAGGTCGAACTGCGCGGCGTGCTTGTACTTGCCGTCCCGGGGGTGCAGGTCGAGGTGGATGCGCCCGATGCGCTCCCCGCCGTAGGAGACGTCGTACGTGGCGACCTCCTCGTGCCACGTGCGCGCGTCCGCGCGGTCGACCGGCGTCCACTCGAGGCCGAAGAGGCGGCCGGTGACGTCGAGCAGACCCTGGCGCACCGCCTCGAAGGGGAAGTAGGTGCGCACGCGCTGGGCGTCGACGGCCAGCTGCTCCTTGCGCACCAGCTCGGCGTAGAAGGACACGTCGGCGCCGTCGATGTCCGTGGCGTCGGGACGGTCCTGCTGCAGGCGGGCGAGCAGCACCGCCTTGTCGCGCTCGGCGCTCGCCGTCGACAGCTCGGTGATGCGGTCGATGAACTCGCCGATCGCCGTGCCGTTGCCGATCATCTTGACCTCGGCGTCGTAGTCGGCCCACGAGGCGTAGCCGAGCAGGCCCGCGTGCTCGCGGCGCACGGCGAAGATCTGCTGGAGCACCCGGTCGTTGGCCGGCCACGCGATCGTGAGGAACTGCGTGACGAGCTCGCGGCGGGCCTCGGCGTCACGGGCGAAGGTGCGGAAGGGCACGACGTCGGGGTAGTCGGTCGTCACCGTGACGAGGCCGTCGGCCTCGACCGGGTGCGCGTCGACCCAGTCCTGCGGCATCCCGTCCAGCCGGTCCGGTGACAGCCGGATGCTGCGGACGTCCTCGCGGATGTTCTTGCTGAACTCCTGGCTGAGCAGGATGGCCCGCTCGCCCAGCTCGCGCAGGCGCTCGCGCGTGGCCTCGTCCCGGTCGACGCCCGAGCGGCGGAAGTCGCGCAGCGTGCGCTCGAGCACCCGGCTCGCGTCGGCGTCGAGCCCGCTGCCGTCGAGACCCGCCAGGACGGCGTACAGCTCGGTGTCGAGGCCGAGGTCGGTGTCGAGCTTCTGCACCTGCTGCGCCACCGACTCCGCCCGGTCGCGCACGGCCTTGTCCGGGTGCACCTCGGAGAAGAGCGACCCGACCGAGGCCGCGTTGGACAGGGCGACCTGGGCCTCGTTCCACGTGCGGAGCACCTCGAGCGGCTCGGCGGGCGGAGCGCTGCGCAGGCCCTCGACGAGGGAGCGCGCGAGCGCGAGCTGCTGCTCGCCCCGGGCGCCGACCCAGTCGAGCCAGTCGGACGGCAGGGGCAGGGGCAGGTGCGTGGGCTCGGTCGTCACAGACGGCACTGTATGCCGACGACCTCCCCCGGCGTCGACTCCTATTCCCAGAGCTGCATCGAGCGGGACATGATCGCGGCGAGGTCGTCCGCGCCGACCTCGCGCGGGCTCGTCGCCAGCAGCCGCTGCTGCGCGAGGGCACCCTCGACGAGGTCGTCGACGTCGCCCTCGCCGTAGCCGACGGCCTGCAGCCCGTTGGGCATCCCGATGTCGCGCATGAGGTCGACGAGCACCCCCGGCAGCACGTCGCGCGGCGCGGACGCCCAGCGGTCCCCGCGCCCCGGGTCGAGCAGGCGGGCGGCCGCGAGGTGCCGGTCGGGGTCGGCCTCGAAGGTCCAGCGGAACGCCTCGGGCGCCGTCAGGGCCACGGCCATGCCGTGCGGCACCATCGCCTCGTCGGGGCTGTACCCGTCCGGGCGGAAGTCGCGCACCCGGCCGGCGATCGGGTAGGCGTTGGCGTGCGGGACGTGGACGCCCGCGTTGCCGAAGCCGAGGCCGGCGAAGGTCGCCGCGAGCGCCATCTCACCCCGCGCCCCCTCGTCGGAGCCGTCACGCACCGCGGTCCGGAACGCCTTGGCCAACAACGACATCGAGCGCTCGGCCCAGAGGTCCGAGATGGGGTTGCTGCCGCAGTAGGGCACCCGCTCCCCCGGCTGCTTGCGCTCGTAGCTCGTGTACGGCCGCGCGGTCCAGCTCTCCAGCGCGTGGCAGAGGATGTCCATGCCCGCGCTCGCCGTGACACCGGCCGGCTGGCTCTGCGTCAGGCGTGGGTCGACGACGGCGAGCACCGGCCGCAGCCGCACGTGGCTGATGCCCGTCTTGACCTTGAGGTCGAGCACGTCGAGCACGCAGATGGTCGTGCTCTCGGCGCCCGTCCCCGTCGTCGTCGGCACCGCGACGAGGGGCGCCAGCGGTCGCGAGGGCGCGCGCCCCGCACCGATGGGGGCGTTGACGTAGTCGAGCAGCTGCCCATCGTCGGTCAGCACGAGGTCGACGGCCTTCGCGGTGTCGATGGACGAGCCCCCGCCGACGGCGACGAAGGCGTCGAACGGGCCGGCGTCGCGTGCCTGCCCGATCGCGGCGAGCAGGCTGGCGTCGGTCGGTTCGACGTGCGCGCTGGCCTGGACCACCGCCTCGAGGCCGGACGCCCGGATGCCGACGGCCACGCGGTCGGGCCACCCGGTCGCGGCGACCCCCGCGTCGGTGACGACGAGCACGCGGGAGGCGCCCATCGCGGCGAGGTCGTGACCGATCTCGTCGGCGGCACCCGGCCCGAACTTCAGCTGCGGGGCGCCGTACGTGAAGACGGTTTCGGGATGGGCGGGCGACCACGTCATGGCTCCCACCCTAGGCTGGGAGCCATGGCAGCCCCCGACACCCGTGCGGAGCCTGGCACCCTCGTCGTCGGAGCCGGGCAGGCCGGCATCTCCCTCGTCACCGCGCTGCGCGACCTCGGCGACACCGCCCCGGTCGTGCTCGTCGGCGAGGAGCCCGAGCCGCCCTACGAGCGTCCTCCCCTCTCGAAGTCCTACCTGCGGGGCGAGCACGACCGGGACTCCCTCGTCTTCCACGACGCCGCCTGGTTCGCGGCCCGCGGCATCGAGCTGCTCACCGACGACACGGTGGTCGACGTCGAGCGCGACGCGGTCGGCGGTCACGCCACCACGGCGGCGGGTCGCTCGATCCGCTTCTCACGGCTCGCCCTGACGACCGGGGCGACGAGCCGGGCGCTGGCTGTCGAGGGGGGCGACCTCGAGGGCGTGCACACGCTGCGCTCGGTGGCCGACGCCGACCGGCTCGCTCCCGCGCTACGGGCCGCGGCGCAGGTCGTCGTCGTCGGCGGTGGGTTCATCGGCCTGGAGGTGGCGGCCGTCGCGCGGGGGCTCGGCGCGGAGGTGACCGTCGTCGAACAGGCCCAGCGCCTGCTCGGTCGGGCCGTGACGGCGATCCTCTCGGATGCCGTGCACGCCGCGCACGCACGTCGGGGCACCCGGATCCTGCTCGGCGGCAACGTCGCCCGGGTGGTGGGCGACGGCGTGCGCGCCACCGCGGTCGAGCTGGCCGACGGCACCCTGCTGCCGGCCGACCTCGTCGTCGTCGGGGTCGGGGCCGTGCCGCGCACCGAGGTCGCCCGTCGCCTCGGGCTCGAGGTCGAGGCCCGCGGGATCGTCGTCGACGCGTGGGCGCGCACGTCCGACGGGGTCACGGTCGCGGCCGGCGACTGCGCCGTGGGGCCGAACCCCTTCGCGCGCGGCGTGAGCGGGCCGACGCGGCTCGAGAGCGTGCCGCACGCGACCGACCAGGCGCGCGCGGCCGCGGCGACGCTCGCGGGCACGCCGACGGCATACGCGAGCGTGCCGTGGTTCTGGAGCGACCAGGGGGACCTCCGACTGCAGCTCGCGGGCCTCCCCCACGGCGCCGACGAGCACGTCGTCCGCGGCGACCCTGCGGCAGAACGGTTCTCGGTCCTCAGCTTCCGGGACGGCCTGCTCGTCGCCGTCGAGGCGGTCGGCAGCACTGCCGACTACGTGGCCGTGAAACGAGCGCTCGAGAAGGGTATGACCATCGACGCCGGCGCGGCGGCGGACGCCTCCGTGCCGCTGAAACGGCTTCTCACCCGGTCGACCGACACCCTCTCTCCCTGACGCGCCCGCTGCGGTGCGCTGCGCTAGCGTGAGTCGTCGCCCAACGAAGGGACTGATCGCATGCACGCACTGGCGGGTCTGCCCATCGCGGACACCCTCATCAGCGCCAACCCCGTCGACTACGTCATCATCGCGCTCTACTTCGTCTTCGTCCTCGGCATCGGGGTCATGGCGAGGCGCTCGGTGTCCGACTCGATCGACTTCTTCCTCTCCGGTCGCTCGCTGCCGGCCTGGGTCACCGGCCTCGCCTTCATCTCGGCGAACCTCGGGGCCGTCGAGATCATGGGCATGTCGGCCAACGGCGCCGAGCTCGGCATCTCGACCGTCCACTACTTCTGGGTCGGCGCGATCCCCGCCATGCTGTTCCTCGGCGTCGTCATGATGCCCTTCTACTACGGCTCGAAGGTGCGCTCGGTCCCCGAGTTCATGTTCCGTCGCTTCGGCACGGGCGCCCACCTCGTCAACGCCCTGAGCTTCGCGTTCGCGCAGCTGCTCATCGCCGGCGTCAACCTCTACCTGCTCGGCTCGATCGTGCACGCGCTGCTCGGCTGGCCGCTCTGGCTCGCCCTGCTCGTCGCAGCCGCGATCGTGCTGTCCTACATCACCCTCGGCGGGCTCTCCGCGGCCATCTACAACGAGGTGCTCCAGTTCTTCGTCATCGTGGCCGCCCTGCTGCCGCTCACCCTCATCGGCCTGCACCGCGTCGGCGGCTACCAGGGGCTCAAGGACAAGGTCGCGGAGTTCGCGAGCTCGGCCCCGGCCGCCGCGGCGGTCCCCTCGGCCGAGCAGCAGCTGAACTCGTGGCCGGGCCAGGCGCTCTCCGGCTTCGACTCGCCCTTCTGGTCGGTCGTCGGCATCGTCTTCGGCCTCGGCTTCGTGCTCTCCTTCGGCTACTGGACGACGAACTTCGTCGAGGTCCAGCGCGCCATGGCGTCGAACTCCATCTCGGCCGCGCGCAAGACGCCCATCATCGGCTCCTTCCCGAAGATGTTCGTCCCCTTCATCGTCATCCTTCCCGGCATGGTGGCAGCCGTGCTCGTGCCCGAGATCATGCAGCTGAAGAACGGCGGTTCACCGCCCGGTGGGGCCTCCGGCGAGGGCGTCAAGTACAACGACTCGCTCCTGCTGCTCATGCGCGACGTGCTGCCCAACGGCCTGCTCGGCGTCGCCATCGCGGGTCTGCTCGCCGCGTTCATGGCCGGCATGGCCGCGAACATCTCGGCCTTCAACACCGTCTTCAGCTACGACCTCTGGCAGCGCTACATCCGCAAGGACCACAGCGACGACTACTACCTGCGCATCGGCCGCCTCGCGACCGTCGGCGCCACGGTCATCGCGATCTTCACGGCCATCGTCGCGAGCTCGTTCAGCAACGTCATGGACTACCTCCAGACGCTCTTCGGCTTCTTCAACGCGCCGCTCTTCGCGACCTTCATCCTCGGCATGTTCTGGAAGCGGATGACCGCGACCGCCGGCTGGGTCGGCCTCTCGGCCGGCACGCTCTCGGCCGTGCTCGTCGCGTTCCTCAGCAAGGACGCCTTCGGCTCGCTGAGCCTCGGGGTGATCCCGCTGGGTGGCCAGGGTGCCGCGTTCGTGGCCGCGTCGGCCGCCTTCGTCGTCGACATCGTGCTCAGCGTCGTCGTCTCGCTCGTGACCACGCCCAAGCCGGTCTCCGAGCTGCGCGGCCTCGTCTACTCCGAGACCCCGAGGGAGGACCTCGTCGACCCGGAGGAGCACCGGCTGCCGTGGTTCCGGCGCACGCTCCCCCTGGCGGGCGTCTCGCTCGGCCTCGTCATCGTCCTCAACTTCTTGTTCTGACAGGAGCCTCGACATGAGTGAACAGCGCGACCAGAGCGCCCCTGACCCGGACGGCACGAGGGTCCAGCGACACACGGCGGGCGCCTTCGACATCCGCAACTTCATCGGCGGCCTGCTCGGCCTCTACGGCCTCATCCTCACGGGCCTCGGGCTCTTCGGCGACCAGGCCCTCGACAAGACCGGAGGGGTCAACGCCAACCTCTACGCCGGCATCGCCCTCATCGTCGTCAGCGCGTTCTTCGTCGTGTGGGCGAGGATCAAGCCGATCGTCGTGCCCGAGCACATCGAGCCCGTCGACGACGACCCGGTGCGACCGGCGCCGAAGCGCCGCGGCTCGGGCCACTGACTCCCGCCACCGAGCGACCCCGCCCCAAGCACCCAACCGTCCCAACCGTCGAGAGGCCACGTGTCGCGGGTCTCACCCGGTCGAGGGGCCAGAATTCGTCACGAGTTCTGGCCCCTCGACGTGCGCCCACCCGCACGGAGTGGCCTCTCGACGGTCTGGGGTGGCGGGTCAGGAGGCGACGCGGCGTCTCGGGCGCGGTTGGCAGACCGGGCAGGAGAACGACGACCGGTTCATGAACTGCTCGCGGCGCATCGTGGCGCCGCAGCGGTCGCACGGCGTGCCGGCACGACCGTACGCGTGCAGGGAGCGGTCGAAGTAGCCGCTCGCGCCGTTGACGTTGACGTAGAGGGAGTCGAAGCTCGTGCCGCCCTGCCCCAGCGCCTCGGCCATCACGGCGCGGGCGTGCTCGAGGATGCGTGAGAGCGTCGGCTTCGTCAGCGACGAGCACAGCCGCTCGCCGTGCACCTGGGCGCGCCAGAGCGCCTCGTCGGCGTAGATGTTGCCGATCCCCGAGACGAGCGTCTGGTCGAGCAGCGCGCGCTTGACGGCGCTGTCGCGCTGCTTCATCCGGCGCACGACGGCGGCCTGGTCGTAGGCGGGCTCGAAGGGGTCGGGCGCGATGTGCGCGACGACCTCCGGGATGCCGTCGGGCCGCAGCGGTGACAGCTGCAGCCCGCCGAAGGTGCGCTGGTCGACGAAGCGCAGCTGCGGGCCGCCGTCAGCGAAGTCGAAGCGGGCGTGGCAGTGCTTCTCGAGGGGGGCGTCGGCGGGCTCGACGAGCATCTGGCCGCTCATGCCGAGGTGGACGATGAGGGCGTCCTCACCGTCGAGCGCGAGCCAGAGGTACTTGCCGCGGCGCGCGGCCGCGGTGACCGTCACGTCGTGCAACCGCGCGGCGAGGTCGTCGGGGCCCGCGACGTGCCGCCGCGCGACGCGCACGCCGGTCACCCGGGCGCGCGAGACGTGTCGACCGACGACGTGGTCGGCCAGCCCGCGGCGCACGACCTCGACCTCCGGCAGCTCCGGCACGGGTCGGTCAGGCCTGCGCGTCCGCGGCGGCGGCCTGCCGGCCGGCCGCGTGCGAGCCGTTGCGCCGGGCCTCGAGGGCGGTCCAGGCCTGCTTGGCGGCCTTCTGCTCCGCCTCCTTCTTGGAGCGGCCGTGGCCCTCGCCCAGGACCTCCGCGCCCACGACCGCGTGGGCGTGGAACTCCTTCTCGTGGTCCGGGCCCTGCTCGCCCACCCGGTACTCCGGCGAGCCGAGCCCGGCACCGGCCGCCATCTCCTGCAGGCTCGTCTTCCAGTCGAGGCCGGCGCCCAGGGTGGCGGCCTCCTCGATGATCCCGTCGAAGTGGTGGTGCACGAAGCGCGCCGCCAGGTCGATGTCCGTCGAGAGGAAGACCGTGCCGATGAGGGCCTCGAGGGTGTCGGCGAGGATCGAGGCCTTGTCGCGGCCGCCGGTCGCCTCCTCGCCCTTGCCGAGCATGACGTAGGAGCCCAGGTCGAAGGTGCGGGCGACGTCGGCGAGCGCCCGCATGTTGACGACGGCCGCCCGCAGCTTGGCGAGCTGGCCCTCGGCGAGGTCGGGGTGCTCACGGTAGAGCGACTCGGTCACGACGAGGCCGAGCACGGAGTCGCCGAGGAACTCGAGCCGCTCGTTGTTCGGCAGCCCGCCGTTCTCGTAGGCGTACGACCGGTGCGTCAGGGCACGCAGCAGCAGCGGCTCGTCGATGTCCTGCCCGACCACCTCGTGGAGGTGGGCGATCAGAGCATCGACGGGCCGCTGCGGCTTCGTCGACTCGCTCCCAGCGCCGAGATCGCTCACGGGGCTGCTCACGAGACGATCAGGCCTGGTGCTCGGTGCGCTCGGCCACCGCGTAGTGACGGCCCTTGTAGGTGCCACAGGACGGGCACGCGATGTGCGGCTGGGCAGCCGAACCGCACTGGGGGCACGTGGTCAGCGTGGTCGGCGTCGCCTTCCAGTTCGCGCGACGCGAACGGGTGTTGGAGCGCGACATCTTCCGCTTCGGGACAGCCACGTCAGTTCCTCTTCTCTTGCGGGTCGTTCCCCAGCAGTCCGCTGAGGGACGACCACCTCGGGTCGATCACTTCATGGTGGTGGTCCGGCTCGTCCGCCAGGTGCATCCCGCATTCGGAACACAATCCCGGACAGTCCGGCCGGCACACCGGTTGGAACGGCAGCGTCGGGACGACGGCGTCCCGGAGCACGGGCTCGAGGTCGATGAGGTCACCGACCAGCTCGTGCACCTCGTCCTCGTCCGAGTCGGCTCCCACCTCGTGGTGGTGCGCCGCCCGGTCGGCGTAGGCGAACAGCTCCTGGAAGTTCCCGTCGACGTCGAGCTCGACGGGATCCAGGCACCGCACGCAGGCGCCGGTCGCCGTGCCGTTGACCGAACCCGTCACGAGGACACCTTCGACCACGGACTCCAGCCGCACCTCGAGCTGCACCGGGTCTCCGGCCGTGATCGAGATGACGTCGGTGCCGAGGTCGTCGGGCAACGTCGCCGTGCGCGAGAGCTCCAGCATCGTTCCCGGTCGCCGAACGAGCTCCCTGGTGTCGAGCACCAGAGGAGAACGGGGATCGAGACGGTCCATGACTCCTGCGCACAGTTGAGGGTTCGGCCCGCGCCAAGACGGACGTGGACCGACGTCCAAGGCTACCGGAGGGGGCGCGTGCACCCAAATCAGCCCAGGCGCTCCCGCAGGGCGGCGAGCACCGGCGCCGGGACGAGGCCCTCGACGTCGCCGCCGTAGCGCACGACCTCCTTGAGGAGCGAGCTCGACACGTGGGTCAGGGCGGGGTCGGCCGCGAGGAAGAGCGTCTCGACGCCGGTGAGGTGGCGGTTCATGTGGGCCATCGGCAGCTCGTAGGCGAAGTCCGTGCCGCCGCGCAGCCCCTTGACCATGGCGTCCGCGCCGACCTCCCGGCACACGTCGACGACGAGGGTGTCGGCCCAGCTGTCGATGCGGACGTTGGGCAGGTGCCCGAGGGTCTCCTCGAGCAGGGCCGTGCGCTCGGGCACCGAGAAGGTGCCGCTCTTGGCCGGGTTGTGCAGGATCGCGACGACGACCTCGTCGAAGAGCCGGCTCGCGCGGGTCACGACGTCGAGGTGCCCGTTCGTGACGGGGTCGTAGGAGCCCGGGCACACGCAGCGCCGCACCGCGCGGGTAGCCCCTCCCGCCGTGCCGTCCGCCGCCGCTCCGGTCACATCGCTGTTCACGCCGTCAACCTACCGGCCGCCGAGCACGTATGCCGTGGGCGCGCTCCCCCACACGCCCGCCCTGAGGCGGACCTCACGCGCCGCAGGGGTCATCCCTCAGGCGACCTCGCCGCTCGGGCGGGGCTCGGCGAACCACACCGCGGTCTCGCCGTAGCGCTTCTCCCCCGACAGCTCGAGGCCCGCGGGCCAGGTCGGCTGGGGCGAGCGGCTCGATCGCTCGACGACGACGAAGGCCTCGGGCGCCAGCCAGTGCCGCTCCACGAGTGCCGCGAGCACGCCCGCCAGGGCCTCCTCCGTGACGTCGTACGGCGGGTCGAGCAGGACGAGATCCATGCGCGTGCCTGCCGGGGGGCCGGCGGCGAGCGCCCGCTCGACCGTGTCGGCGACGAGCCGCACCGCCGGGTGGCCGACGACACCGACGTTCGCGCGGATCACCTTCGCCGCCGCCCGGTGCGACTCGACGAGCAGCACGTGGGCGGCGCCACGGCTCGCCGCCTCGAGCCCGAGGGCGCCGGAGCCGGCATAGAGGTCGAGCACGGTGGTGCCGTCGAGCAGGCCACGGTGCTCGAGCCGGCTGAAGAGCGCCTCGCGCACGCGGTCGGACGTGGGGCGCGTGCTCGAGCCGGGCGGCGTCTGCAGCCGGCGGCCGCCCGCCGTCCCGCTGATGATCCGGGTCACCTCAACCTCGTTCCAGCCATGCCGCCTGCTCCTCGTCGAGGCGCATCGCGACGGCCGCCGCGAGCGCCGGGTGCGCACGCAGCTCGGGGTCGTCCGCCACGAGGGCGAAGGCGTCCTCCCGCGCGTCCGCGATGATCTGCTCGTCCTCGGCGCGCCCCAGGCGCAGGTGGCGCACCGAGTTGGCCCGGCCGCTCTGGCGCGCGCCGAGCACGTCGCCCTCGCGCCGCAGCTGCAGGTCGACGCGCGCCAGCTCGAAGCCGTCGGTCGTGGCCGCGACCTGGTCGAGGCGCTCGGCCGCCTTCTCCCCGGCGCCCTGGGTCATGAGCAGGCAGAGTCCGGGCACCGCGCCACGGCCGACGCGGCCGCGCAGTTGGTGCAGCTGCGAGATGCCGAAACGGTCGGCGTCGACGACCACCATGACCGAGGCGTTGGGCACGTCGACACCGACCTCGATGACGGTGGTCGCGACGAGCACGTCGATCTCGCCGGCGGAGAAGGAGCGCATCGTGGCGTCCTTGACCTCGGGGTCGAGGCGGCCGTGCAGCACCCCGATCCGCAGGCCCTCGAGGGCGGGGGTGGACCGCAGGGTGCTCAGCATGGCGTAGACGCCGGTCAGCTCCTTGGCCGGGCTGGAGGCGGCGCCGTCACCCTCGACGAGGTCGCCGTCGCCGCCCCCGAGGTAGCCGTCGCCGTCGTCCCAGTGCGCCTCCCAGCCGGCGTCCTCGTCGGAGGAGTCCCGCGTGCCCGCAGCCCCGGCGAGGCCGCCGGACTCGTCGTCGACGTCGCCGATGCGGGGGCAGACGACGTAGGCCTGGTGCCCCTTCGCGACCTCCTCGGCCACGCGCTGCCACGTGCGGTCGACCCAGCCGGGCCGGTCGGCGTCGACGACGTGCGTCGTGATGGGCGACCGCCCCCGCGGCAGCTCGCGCAGGGTCGAGGTCTCCATGTCGCCGAAGACCGTCATGGCGACCGTGCGCGGGATCGGCGTCGCCGTCATGACGAGCACGTGCGGCGGGCGGATCCCCTTCTCGCGCAAGGCGTCACGCTGCTCCACGCCGAACCGGTGCTGCTCGTCGACGACGACGAGGGCGAGGTCGGCGAACTGCACGTGCTTCTGGATGAGGGCGTGCGTGCCGACGACGATGCCGGCCGTGCCGGAGGCCGCGTCGAGCAGGGAGCGGCGGCGCGTGGCGGCGTTCTGGCTGCCGGTGAGCAGGGTCACCGTGGTGCCGTGCTCGGCCCCGCCGAGCATGCCGCCCTGCGCGAGGTCGCCGAGCATGTCGGTGATGGACCGGTGGTGCTGCGCGGCGAGCACCTCGGTCGGGGCGAGGAGCGCCGCCTGCCCGCCGGCGTCGATGGCTGCCAGCATCGCCCGCAGCGCGACGACGGTCTTGCCCGAGCCGACCTCGCCCTGGAGCAGCCGGTGCATGGGGCGGTCGAGGGCCAGCTCGTGGGTCAGCACCGCGCCGATCTCGCGCTGGCCCTCGGTCAGCTCGAACGGCAGGCGCTCGTCGAAGGCTGCGAGCAGGCCGCCCGGGCGCGGGTGGCGCGGCGTCGCGAGCTCCGACTCGGCGGCCTTGCGGCGCTGGGCGAGGATCGTCTGGAGCACGAAGGCCTCGTCGTACTTGAGGCGGTCGAGCCCGCGCGACGGCTTGTCGTCGACCGCGGGACGGTGGACGAGCTCGAGCGCGACGGCGCGGTCGACGAGACCGCGCGCCACGCGTACCTGCTCGGGCACCGGCTCGCGCACCCGGTCGACCGAGTCGAGCGCCTGCTGCACGAGCTTGCGCAGCTTGAGGGAGTTGAGCTTTCCCGTCGTCGAGTACACGGGGACGCGGTGGGTCCGGTACCACTCGACGGCAGCGTCGCCCTGGTCGTCGTCGGTGAAGAGCTCGTACTCCGGGTGCGTCAGCTGCAGGCGGCGCCCGTAGGCCCCGATCTGGCCGACGAAGAGGCCGCGAACGCCCGGCACCAGCTTGCCCTCGTGGCCGTAGGCGCTGAAGAACGTGACGTCGAGCTCGTTGCCGAGGTCGTCGCCGATGACGACGGTGAGCATCTTGCCGCGCCGGTTGCGCATCGGGCGGGTCGACGCCGTCTTGACCTCGGCCACGACGAGCACGTCCTCCCCCACGTGGAGGACCGAGAGGTCGGTGAGCTGGCCCGGCCGCACGTAGCGCCGCGGCACGAACTCGAAGAGGTCGGCGACGCTGAACAGGCCCTTGGTGCGGGCCAGCTGCTCGGCCTCGTTCTTCTTGAGCAGCTTGGTGAGCGGGGAGTCCTCGGTCAGCAGGGGCACGGTCACTCCACCCCCAGCAGGACGGCGTAGACGGCCTGGCCGCCGTCGAGCACGGTGACGTCGACGCCGTGGTGGGCGGCCCGGGCCTCCGCGGTGACCGCCTCGAGCACGCCGTCGGGGGCGTCGGCGCCGGTGACGGCCGTGACGAGCTCGCCGCCGCTCGCGAGGAGGCGCTGCACGACCCCCCGGGCCACGTCGAGCACGTCGGATCCGACGAGCACCACGTCACCGTCGACGACGCCGAGCACGTCACCGGGCTCGCAGCGGCCGCCGCTCGTCAGCGCGACCCGGTCGGCGACCGTGACCGCGCCGTGGCGCGTCGCGGACGCCGCCGCCTGCATGGCGAGCACGTTCGCGGGCAGCGTGGCCTGCGGCTCGTGCACGGCGAGCGCGGCGATGCCCTGGACGGCCGCGCGCACGTGGACGAGGTGCGCGTCGATGCCCTCGTCGGCCACGGCCCGAACCGCGGCGGCCGCGGCGAGCAGGGTGTCGCCGTCGTTGGGCAGCACGACGACGCCCGAGGCGCCGCGGGCGTGCTGCTCGCGGATCGCGTCGATGAGCCCACCGGTCGAGGCGCGCCGGCCGGGGCCCGAGGGCACGACGACCGCGCCCGCCTCCTCGAAGAGCGCCGCGAGGCCGGGGCCGGCCGCGCAGGCGACGATCGCGACGCCGTGCACTCCGTCCGAGGCGCCCACGCCGTCGACGCCGGGTCGGCGGTGGCCGGCACCGTGGACGGCGTGCGGGGCGTCGGCGTGGCCGCCGTGCCGGTCGTCGTGGGCACCGGCGGCCTGGACGGCGTCCGGCAGCCGCGTGATGCGCACGCGGTGCGGGCGCCCCGCATCGATGCCGGCCTCGACCGCCGCCCCCGCGTCGTCGACGTGGGCGTGCACGTTCCACTCCCCGTCGCCGCCGACGACGAGCACGGAGTCGCCGAGCTCGACGAGCCGGTCGCGCAGCCGGTCGACGGCGTCGTCGTCGGAGTCGCGAAGCAGGTACATCACCTCGTACTCCGGCACGGGTGGCGCGTCGACGTCGACGGGTACCGGGCGCGCGCCGCCCAGGACGGCACTGAGGGCGGCGCTCGGCAGCGGCGGTCGCAGTCGGGGCCGCTCGTCGCCCGGGCTGGGGGCGTGCTGGCCGGCGCAGACGCGTTCGAGGCACTCGAGCAGCACGACGAGGCCCGCGCCACCGGCGTCGACGACACCCGCCCGGGCGAGCACCTCGAGCTGCTCGGGCGTGCGCTCGAGCGCCGCGCGGGCCGCGTCGACGGCCGCGAGCGCCACGACGTGCACCGGCACCGTCCCCTCCGGTTCGCCGACGGGGTGCGGGCCGGCGAAGGCCTCGGCGGCCTCGGTGGCCGCGTCGGCCATCGCGCCCGCCACCGTGAGGATGGTCCCCTCCTGGGGATCGGTCACGGCCTCGCGAGCGCGGTGTGCGGAGCGGCGCAGGCCGCCGGCGAGCACCCGGCCGTCGATGCGACCCGCGCCGGCGCAGCCCTCGGCGAGGCCGCGCGCGAGCTGGCTGAGGATGACGCCGGAGTTGCCGCGCGCCGTCCAGAGCAGGTTGCGCGCGAAGGCCGTGAGCAGCGCGTCCGCCGTCGTCACCTCGGCCGCGGCCGTCAGGGTGCGGTCGACCGCGCCGTCGAAGGTGAGGTAGAGGTTCGTGCCCGTGTCGCCGTCGGGCACCGGGAAGACGTTGAGCGCGTCGATCTCGGCCCGCCGCGCCGCGAAGAGCGAGCGCGTCATGACGGCCCAGCGGCGCACCGCGACGAGGTCGAGCAGCGTCAGGGGTCCGTCGGGCGGCGGCACGGCGCCGGGCATCGGACCTCCTGCTCGTCGGGCGGGCACCCGGGCCCGCCGATGCTCGGCAGGCTAGCGCCTCGCCCGGACGGTCGCATGCACCCCTCCCGCCCCCGGCGCCCGCGGCCGTGCGCACGTCCGCCTCGGCGTCCGCTCCGTCCCCACGGATAGCGTGGGCGGGGTGTCGAGCCCAGCCACCGTCCACCGCAAGACCTGGTCCGCCGCCCCCGCCGGCTTCTTCGAGGTCGAGGCGGCCGGCCTGCGCTGGCTCGGTGAGGCCACCGATGCCGGCGGCGCGCGGGTCGTGCAGGTGCACGGCGTGGGCGCCGACCACATCGAGCTCGAGCGGCTGCACCCCGCCGCGCCCGGCGCCGCCGCCGCCGAGGGACTCGGGCGCGGCCTCGCCGCCACGCACCGCCTGGGCGCGCCCGCCTTCGGCGCCCCACCGACCGGCTGGACCGGCCCGGCCTGGATCGGTCGGCAGCCGCAGACCAACGACCCCACCGCGACGTGGGGCGCCTTCTACGCCGAGCAGCGCGTGCGCCCGTTCGTGCGCCGGGCCCTCGACCGCGGCCACCTCGACGCCGCCGGGGCCCGGGTCGTCGACCGGGTCTGCGACCGGCTCGCGGGCGGCGAGTTCGACGACGGCACCCCGCCGGCGCGCATCCACGGCGACCTGTGGGCGGGCAACGTCGTCTTCGTCGCCGGCGAGGCCGTGCTCATCGACCCCGCGGCCCACGGCGGGCACGGGCTCACCGACCTCGCGATGCTCCACCTCTTCGGGTGCCCCGGGCTCGAGCGCGTGACGGCCGCCTACGCCGACGCCGCCGACCTGCCCGCAGGCTGGCGCGGCCTCCTCGAGCTGCACCAGCTGCACCCGCTCGCGGTCCACGCCGCCTCGCACGGCCCGGCCTACGCCGCCCAGCTCGTGCAGGCAGCCAGCACCTACGCCTGATCGACGCCGCAGCCCGAACCCCCACCACGCCCCCGCCCCGCCCCGAACCGCCCTGAACCGCCCCGAACCGCGCCCCGGCGCAGTTACAGCCGTGTCCCAGCCCGAAACCCCGCCCCGAACCGCGCCCTGGCGCAGTTGCAGCCGTGTCCCAGCCCGAAACCCCGCCCGAACCGCGCCCTGGCGCAGTTGCAGCCGTGTCCCAGCCCGAAACCGCGCCCGAACCGCGCCCTGGCGCAGTTGCAGCCGTTTCTCAACCCGAAACCCCGCCCGAACCGCGCCCTGGCGCAGTTGCAGCCGGGCGGCTCGTCGCGCCGGGGACGGGCGGTTCTCGGGGCGGCGGAGGGGGGCCTCTCGCCGTTTTGTCGTCCGAGCACGTCGTCGGCTACGCTTTACCGGTTCCCCCCGTGACTGCGGGGTGACGCGCGCCCCGGTGTGCGTCGGCCCCGATCCGTGGTGGAGCTCAGCACTTCATCGACATCGAATTTCAGGAGATACCCGTGGCTGCCAACTGCGACGTCTGCGGCAAGGGACCGAGCTTCGGTCACAACATCTCGCACTCGCACCGCCGCACCAAGCGCCGCTGGAACCCCAACATCCAGCGCGTTCGGACGCTGGTGGGCGGTGTGACGCCGAAGCGACTCAACGTCTGCACCTCCTGCCTCAAGGCGGGCAAGGTCGTTCGCTGAACGTCCCGAACCAACGAGCAAGGCCGATCCCCTCGAGGGATCGGCCTTTTTCGTACCCCTGCCTCGCCTCCCCCTCGGGTCGTGGTGATCGGTCCCTGTCCGGCCCGGCGGCACACCTCGACCCGCTCGCGGCCCGGCCGCACCCCGGACCGTCACGCGTTGCGGAAGTGGTCCCAGCCCGTGTGTGACACCGCGCGACCGCCCACGAGGATGCCGGGTCGCTCGCCGGCGCCCGAGGCGCGCACCTCCCCCAGCACCCGCCACCCGGGCGGCACCGAACCGGCGGGAAACGTCGCGAGCAACGAGTGCTCCTCGCCACCGGCCAGCACGCAGTCGAGGGCGGCCTCGGCGCCGACCGCGTCCATGAGCGCGTCGACGTCGCCCGCGAGGGCGGCCGGGTCGAGGTCGACGACGACGCCGCTCGCCCGGGCGATGCGACCGCCGTCGCGCAGCAGGCCGTCGCTGAGGTCGAGCATGGCCGTGGCACCGGCGGCGGCCGCCTCGGGCCCGGCCTCGAGCGGGGGCTCGGGACGGCGCTGACGCGACACCGCCACCGGGTGACGCGACGCCGCACCGGCCTGCAGCAGGCGCAGCCCCGCGTCGGCGAGCCCGAGCGAGCCCCGCACGGCGAGCACGTCGCCGGGGCGGGCACCCGAACGCAGCACCGGCTCGCCGTCGAGGCGCCCGAGCGCCGTCACCGAGACCATGACGACGCCGGACGGGGCCGACGACAGGTCACCGCCGAGCACCGCGACGCCGGCGGCCGCGCACGCGTCGGCGACCCCGCGCACGTGGTCGAGCACCCACTCGAGCGACAGGTCGGGGTCGGCGACGAGCGTCACGAGCACGCCGGTCGGCCGGGCACCCATGGCGGCCACGTCGGCGAGGTTCTGGGCGATCACCTTGTGGCCGATGTCGGCGCCCGAGGACCACGCGTCGAGCCAGTCGCGCCCGAGCACCACGGTGTCGGTGGTCGCGACGGTGCACGCGCCGGTGCGCAGCACGGCGGCGTCGTCGCCGGGCGCGACGACGAGGTCGGCGCCCTCCGGGAACGTCGGCAGGATGCGGGCGAGCAGCTCGTCCTCGTCGAGCGAGCGCAGCGGGGTGCCCCCGGTCATGAGGGGGCCGCGGCGCTGCCGCTCCTCCTGCGGCTCGATCGGCACGCTCACACACCCTCTCCGGTGGACGGCCGTGTCACGGGCCCGTTTGCAGGGGACGAGAACCCCCATGGCAAGGTAGCGTCAGGGCACGGTCGCAGTCACACTGAGGCCTGCCGGTTCCGACCGGTCGTGCCGGGCCGGGTGCCCGGACGGCCGTCCAACGATCGACACACGAAGAGGTGACACGTGGTCCAGGCCTACATCCTGATTCAGACCGAGGTCGGCAAGGCCGCCAGCGTTGCGGAGCAGATCGCCGGCATCACGGGCGTGACCCTCGCCGAGGACGTCACCGGGCCCTACGACGTCATCGCCCGCGTCGAGGCCGCCAACGTCGACGACCTCGGTCGCCTCGTCATCGCCAAGCTCCAGGACGTGCCCGGCATCACGCGCACCCTCACCTGCACGGTCGTGCACGTCTGAGGCCGTCCTGACCAGGTCGTCCCGCCCGACGGCGGCGCCGCGCGGCGCCGCCGTCGCGCTGTCCGCCGCCGCGGTGTCCGCGCTCGTGCTGTCCGCGTGCAGCCGCGCGCCCGAGGTCGCGCTCGCGCCGCAGGCCGGCGCGCCGGTCTGCACCGCGGTGCCCTGGCCCGCCGACGTGAGCGGCCGCGGCCGCGTGGCCACCACTCCCGACGACCCGTCCGTGGCGGCGTGGGGCGACCCGGCCCTCATCGCGCGCTGCGGCCTCGACGCGCTCGGCCCGACCACCGACGACTGCGTGACGGTCGACGGCGTCGACTGGGTCGTGCGATCGCTGAGCGACGGGTCGGCCGCCACGACCTACGGCCGCGACCCCGCCATCGAGGTGCTCGCGCCCGCCGCCTACGGCGCGGTGCCGCTGCTGCTGCCCGCCTTCTCGGCAGCCGCCCGCACGCTCCCCGAGAACGGCCGGCACTGCTCCTGAGCCCGTATGCCGTCGGTGCCGAGCGCTCGAGGACCCGTCAGCGCAGGCCGGTGCGGCGCTCGAGCGCGAGTGCGATGAGCTCGTCGATGAGGTCGGGGTAGCGCAGACCGGTGGCGGCCCACATCCGCGGGTACATCGAGTGCGGCGTGAAGCCGGGCATCGTGTTGATCTCGTTGAGCACGACGCGCCCCTCGGGCGTCACGAAGCAGTCCACGCGCGCGAGCCCCTCGCAGCCCAGGGACTCGAACGCCTCGGCCGCGAGCCGCCGCACCTCCTTGGCGACCTCCTCTGGCACGTCGGCCGGGCAGCTGAGGTCGACGTCGCTCTCGGCGAGGTACTTCGCCTCGAAGTCGTAGAAGGCGTGGTTGTCGTGCACGACGATCTCGGCGACCTCCGACGTGCGGGGCGCGGACGTGCCGTGCCCCTCGAGCACGGCGCACTCGATCTCGCGCCCGGCGATGCCCTCCTCGACGAGCACCTTGGGGTCGTGCTCGCGGGCCACCTCGATGGCGGCCTCGAGGCCGGACGGGTCGTCGACGCGGGTGATGCCCATCGACGAGCCGGCGCGGGCGGGCTTGACGAAGAGCGGGTAGGCCAGGCCGGCGCACGTGTCCATGGCCGCGGCTCGGTCGGTGCGCCACGCGCGGTCGGTGATGACGGCATACGGCCCGACGGGGAGGCCGTGACCGGCGAAGACGACCTTCATGTAGTGCTTGTCCATGCCGGCGGCGGAGGCGAGCACGCCGGAGCCGACGTAGCGCACGTCGGAGAGCTCGAGGAAGCCCTGCAGGGTGCCGTCCTCGCCGAAGGGGCCGTGCAGGAGCGGGAAGACGACGTCGACCTGGCCGAGCTCCTGCGGCGGGCGGCCGGGCTCGAGCACGGTGAGCGAGGTCTCGCGCGTCGAGAGCGGCAGCACGACGTGCGCGTCGCTCGTCTCGACCTCCGGGGTGCGGCCCGGGGTCAGCTCGAAGCGGCTCGGGTCGTCGGCGGCGAGCACCCACTGCCCGTCCCGCGCGATGCCGATCGGCACGACGTCGTACCGGCTGCGGTCGATGGCGCGCAGCACGCCGGCGGCGGTGGCGCACGACACCGCGTGCTCGGAGGAACGTCCACCGAAGACGATGGCGACGCGGGGGCGGCGGCTCGGCCGGTCGGGCTGGGGCTGGTCCGTGGTCATCAGACGAGACTCTATCCCGAGGCCCCGGGGCCGCTCGTACGCTGAGCGGCGTGGCCACCGAAGCGGATCCGCAGCAGCTGCACGTCGACACCTTCCTCGTCGCGTCGGGCCGCCCCCAGCGCACAGCGGGCTCCGCGGTCAACGTCGGGGTCGAGCTGACGTCGACGTATGCCGCCGAGGGCGCCGTCAGCTACGCGCGGTCCGGCAACCCGACGTGGGACGCCTTCGAGGAGGCGCTCGGTGGTCTCGAGGGCGGGCTCGCCCTCGTGCACGCCTCCGGCATGGGCGCCATCTCCGCCGCGCTCTCGCTCCTCCCGCGGGGCGGCACGGTCGTGGCCCCCGACACCACCTACAACGGCACGGGCGACCTGCTCCTCGACCACGAGCAGGCCGGCGGCACCGTGCGGCGCGTGCACGCCACCGACACGGCCGGCTTCCTCACGGCGCTCGAGGGCGCCCACCTGCTCTGGCTCGAGTCGCCGACGAACCCGCTCATGGACGTCACCGAGCTCGACGTCGTGCTCGCCCGGGCCCGCGAGCTCGGCGTGCCGAGCGTCGTCGACAACACCCTCTCGACGCCGCTGCTCTGCCGCCCGCTCTCGCTCGGCGCCGACGTCGTCGTGCACTCGGTGACGAAGTACCTCTCGGGTCACAGCGACGTCGTGCTCGGCGCCACCGTCGTGCCGGACACCGAGCGCGGCCGCGCCCTCGGTGCGCGCCTCCGGCGGCACCGCACGCTGCACGGCGCCGTCGCGGGGCCGATGGAGGTCTTCCTCGCGCTGCGCGGCCTGCGCACCCTCTCCGTGCGCTTCGAACGCGCGAGCGCCACCGCGGCGGAGCTCGCCCGACGCCTCGAGGCGCACGACGCGGTCGAGCGCGTGCGCTACCCCGGAGCCGGCGCCATCCTCTCGATCGACGTGCAGGGCGGCCTCGAGGCCGCCGAGCGCGTCTGCGCCGCCACCCGGCTCTGGCTGCACTCGACGAGCCTCGGCGGCGTCGAGTCACAGCTCGAGCGTCGCCGGCGCCACCCCTCCGAGTCCGAGCAGGTGCCGGTCAACCTGCTGCGGCTCTCGGTCGGCATCGAGCACGTCGACGACCTGTGGGCCGACCTCGACCAGGCCCTCCGCACCGTCTGACACCCGGTCGAGCCCCGGCAGCAGCGGGCGGGCCACGCCGACACGCGAGGCGGGCCGGCTCGGGTGTGCCTCGGGCTCGCGCGGCCGGGACCCGAGCGCGCCTGCTGTGTCGCGCGGGACGTCGACCCGCGCGACGGTCAGTGCTTCTCGGCCTTGAGGTCGCGGGACATCAGCCGGGGCCCGACCTCCCGCGCGGGGTGGCCGTCGCGGATGACGGCCACGACCTGCTCGACGATCGGCAGGTCGACGCCGTGCTGCCCGGCGAGGGTGAGGATCGACTCGCACGACTTGACCCCCTCGGTCGTCGTGCGCAGCTCGGCGGTGGCCTGCGCCACGGTGAGGCCGCGGCCGAGCCGCACGCCGAAGCTGTGGTTGCGCGAGAGCGGCGACATGCACGTCGCGATGAGGTCACCGACACCCGCGAGGCCCATGAAGGTCTGCGGGTGCGCGCCCAGCGCGAGCCCGAGCCGGGTCGTCTCGGCGAGCCCGCGCGTGATGATCGTGGCCTTGGTGTTGTCGCCGAAGCCGAGACCCTCGGCCATGCCCGAGGCCAGGGCGACGACGTTCTTCGTCGCGCCGCACACCTCGGCGCCGATGACGTCGGTGTCGGTGTACGGCCGGAAGTACGGCGTGGCGCAGGCGTTCGCGACCCGCTCGGCCGTCGCCATGTCGCGGCAGGCGACGACGCCGGCCGCCGGCTGCTTGCGCGCGATCTCGGCCGCGAGGTTGGGGCCGGAGAGCACGACGACGCGGTCGGGCTCGACGTGGCCGACCTGCTCGATGACCTCGCTCATCCGCAGGGTCGTGCCGAGCTCGACGCCCTTCATGAGCGAGACGACCGGCACCGCGGCGGGCACGGCCGCGCCCCAGTCGGCGAGGTTGTCGCGCAACGTCTGCGCCGGCACCGCGAGCACCGCGATGTCGCAGCCGTCGAGCGCCTCCTGCGCCGACGTCGTCGCGCGCACCGTCTCGGGCAGGTCCAGCTCGGGCAGGTAGGCGTCGTTGCAGCCGGCGTTGACCGCTGCCGCGACCTCGGGCCGTCGCGCCCACAGGCGCACCGTGCACCCCGCGTCGGCGAGGATGGCTGCGAACGCCGTGCCCCAGTTGCCGCTGCCCATGACCGCGACGCGGGTCACGGCCGCTCCTCGCCATGGGTCCGCGAGCGGCTCTCGCGGCCGATCTCGTCGTGCCCCAGCGGGTCGCCGATCTCCGGCACGCCGTGGCTGCGCGGGTCGAAGCGCTCGATCGGGCGCTTCTCGTCGCGCACGACCTCGAGCAGCTCGGTGATGCGGTCCATCAGCCGGTCGGTCGCCTCGCGGAGCGTCTTCGTGTCGATCGGACGGTCGTAGAGGTCCGAGAGGTCGACGGGGGGGCCGGCATACATCTGCATCGTCTTGCGCGGGAAGAGCGAGGGCCGGTGGCCGTAGGGCGAGAGGATCTCCTGCGCACCCCACTGGGCGACCGGGATGAGCGGGCAGCGGGTCTCGAGCGCCACGCGTGCCGCGCCGGTCTTGCCGCGCATCGGCCAGAGGTCGGGGTCGCGCGTGATCGTGCCCTCGGGGAAGATGCCGAGGGCCTTTCCGGCGCGCACGCCGTCGACGGCCGCGCGGTAGGCGTCCGTGGCGGCAGCGGAGTTGCGGTAGACGGGGATCTGGCCGCACTTCCTCAGCAACCACCCGACGACGGGGATCGCGAAGAGGCTGTCCTTGCCGAGGAAGTAGGCCTCGCGCCCGCTGTCGAACATGAAGTGCGCGAAGACGAGCGGGTCGGCGTAGGAGATGTGGTTCGTCGAGACGACGAAGCCGCCCTCGGCCGGGATGTTCTCCAGACCGCGCCAGTCGCGCTTGGTCACGCGCATGAGCACGGGGCGGAGCAGGAGTGCCACGAACCGGTAGGCCCACGGCAACCGCCTCTTGGGTGCGCCGGCAGTCACGGTGTCACGTCCTCTTCCTCGTGCGCACGCCGACGGCGTGGCTGGCTTCATCTTGTCCACCTCGCGGCGCGGTGTCGAGCAGCCGGGCGGCGAGTGCGACGATATCGCCAGCATGACGACCACCTCGCGCACGCACCCGGCACCGCCGGCCCGGCCCCTCGACCGGCCCGTGGGCGACTGGGTCGTCGTCGTGCCGGTCAAGGACACCCGGCACGGCAAGTCGCGCCTCGCCCGGGCCGTCGGCCCGGACCGGGCCGACCTCAGCACCGCCATCGCGAGCGACACCCTCGACGCCGTCTGCGCGGCGGTCGGGCCCGAACGCCTCGTGCTCGTCACCGCGGACGCCGGGCTCGCCCCGCTCTGGCGCGCCCGCGGGGCGCGCGTCGTCGACGACCCGGGAGCCGGGCTCAACGCGGCCGTCCGCGCCGGCATCGCCACCGCCGGCCCCGGCACCAGGGTCGCGGCCCTGCTCGGTGACCTGCCCGCGCTCGACGCGGCGTCGCTGCGGTCGGCGCTCGACACGGCCGGCGACCTCGGCGAGTCCTTCGTGCCGGATGCCCAGGGCGTCGGAACGGTGCTGCGCTGCGGCCGCGGCTTCGTCCCCCGCTTCGGCGCCGACAGCGCGGCCCGGCACGAGGCCGACGGAGCCGTGCGGGTGGCCGCCCCGCTCCCCCGGCTGCGCACCGACGTCGACGACGTCCACAGCCTCGTGCTCGCGCGGGCCCTCGGCCTCGGGCCGGCCACGAGCGCCCTGCTCGCGCACCGTGCGTCTGGTTGGATGCGGAGCATGCAGGCGACCGTGCACCGTTTCGACCCGGAGACCCACACCGGCAGCGTGCTGCGCGACGACGGGGTGGAGCTGCCCTTCACGGCGCCCGCGTTCGAGTCGAGCGGCCTGCGCCTGCTCCGGGTCGGCCAGCGGCTGACCGTCGAGGTCGTCGACGACCTCGTCGTGGGACTGCGCATCGTCGGCGTCGGGCCGGGCGAACCGATCCGCTGACGCGCGTGGGCCCGACCGCCCCTGAGGGAGCGGTCGGGCCCACGGTCTCGCCACGTCCGGCCGTCAGGGCGTGTCGACGGCCGAACCGGTCAGCGGGCGCTCTTGCGCGCCGTCGTCGTGCGGGCGGGAGCCGCCTTCGTCGTCGTCTTCCTGGCGGCGGCCTTGGCCGGGGCGGCCTTGCGCGTGGCGGTGGCCTTCGTGGCGGCGGCCTTGGCGGTCGTGGCCCTGGTGGTCGTGGCCTTGGCGGTCGACTTCGCGGCGGCCTTGGTGGCCGTCGCGCGCTTGGCGGGGGCGGCCTTGGTGGTCGTGGCCTTCGTGGCGGCGGCCTTGGTCGTCGCGGCGCGCTTGGCGGGGGCCGCCTTCGTCGCCGCCGCCGCAGCCCTGCTCGTCGTGGCCTTCGTGGTGGCCTTCGTGGTGGCCTTCGTCGCGGCAGCCTTGCTCGCCGTGCTCTTCGCGGCGGTGGCGCGCTTGGCGGGGGCCGCCTTGGTCGCGGCGGCCTTCGTCGTCGTCTTCGCGGCGCGGGCCGAACCGGCCGTGGTCGCGGCCTTCTTCGTCGCCGTCTTCTTCGCGGCGCCCCGGGCCGGGGCTGCGGCGACGGACGAGCCGGCCGACGCACGGCTGGCGGCCGACTCGGTCTTCGAGAGCTTCTTCGCGCCCGAGACGACCTCCTTGAAGTTCGTGCCGGAGCGGAACTTGGGGACGCGGGTCTTCTTGATCTTCACGGTCGCCCCCGTCTTCGGGTTGCGGCCCGTGCGCGCGGCGCGGTCGGCGCGCTCGAAGGTGCCGAAGCCGGTGATGCCGACCTTGCCGCCACGGGCGACCTCACGGATGACGACGTCGAGGAACGCCTCCAGCGCGTCGGACGCCACCTTCTTGCTGCCGAGCTTGGTCTCGAGCGCGTCGATCAGTTCTGCCTTGTTCACGTCTTCCCCTCCAGAGGACTGTCGGCGTCAGTCGACCCGACGAGATTCGTCCGGAACCGGTCCGGCTACACCCTGACGTTAGGCCGACTCGGCAGTCGCGTCCATCACCCCACGATGGGGCTTTCGTTGTGTCGCAAGGAGTTTGACGGGTTCTGGGGCCTTCATCCACCCCGGGACCGAGCCGGTCCTCTCCAGGGCGGGAGGACGCATACGAAAGCGGATCCCGCTGTCGTGCAACGAGATCCGCTTCCGTGTCCGTTTTGCGGGGTTGTCGTGCGGCGCAGGCTCAGCCCGACACGGTGACCGGCTTGTGCGCCGGACGTCGCGACTCGAAATCGGCGACGAGATCGTCGTGTCGCAGGGTGAGTCCGATGTCGTCGAGGCCCTCGAGGAGCCGCCAGCGCGTGTAGTCGTCGATCTCGAAGGGGGCGACGATCTCACCGGCGTGGACGGTCCGGGCCACGAGGTCGACCGCGATCTCGGCGCCGGGGTTGTTCTCGAGGTACTTCCAGATCAGCTCGACGTCGTCCTGGGAGACGATGGCTGTGAGCAGCCCCTGCTTGCCGCTGTTGCCGCGGAAGATGTCGGCGAAGCGGGAGCTGATGACGACCCGGAATCCCCAGTTCATCAGGGCCCACACGGCGTGCTCGCGGCTCGAGCCGGTGCCGAAGTCCGGCCCTGCCACGAGGACCGAGCCATCGGCGTACACGGGGTTGTTGAGGACGAAGGACGGGTCCTTGCGCCAGGCGGCGAAGAGGCCGTCCTCGAAGCCGGTCCGCGTGACGCGCTTGAGGTACTCGGCCGGGATGATCTGGTCGGTGTCGACGTTGCTGCGACGGAGCGGCACGCCGATGCCGGTGTGGGTCTCGAACTTCTCCATGGCTCAGGCCTCTCCGGTCGTCGCGGATGCCAGCTGGGCGGGCGTCGCGGTGGGGTCGGGGGTCGCACCGTCGAGGTCCGAGGGGCTCGACAGGGTGCCGCGCACGGCGGTGGCCGCGGCGACGAGCGGGCTGACCAGGTGGGTGCGGCCGCCCTTGCCCTGGCGGCCCTCGAAGTTGCGGTTCGACGTCGAGGCGCTGCGCTCCCCCGGCGCGAGGGTGTCGGGGTTCATGCCGAGGCACATCGAGCAGCCGGGCAGCCGCCACTCGGCGCCGGCCTCGGTGAAGACCTGGTCGAGGCCCTCGGACTCGGCCTGCAGGCGCACCTTCGCCGAGCCGGGGACGACGAGCATCCGCACGCCCTCGGCGACACGGCGGCCCTTGACGACCGCGGCGGCGGCACGGAGGTCCTCGATGCGACCGTTCGTGCACGAGCCGACGAAGACCGTGTCGACGGCGATGTCGCGCAGCGGCGTGCCCGCCTCGAGACCCATGTAGGCGAGGGCGTTCGCCGCGGCGAGGCGGTCGCTCTCGTCGGCGAACTCCTCGGGGTCGGGCACCGACGCCGAGAGCGGCAGGCCCTGACCGGGGTTGGTGCCCCACGTCACGAAGGGGGTCAGCTCGGTCGCGTCGATGTCGACCTCGGCGTCGAAGACGGCGTCGTCGTCGGTGCGCAGGGCCGTCCACTCCGCGACGGCAGCGTCCCAGTCCGCGCCGGTCGGGGCGTGCGGGCGCCCCTGGAGGTAGTCGAAGGTCGTCTGGTCCGGCGCGATCATGCCGGCGCGGGCACCGGCCTCGATCGACATGTTGCACACCGTCATCCGGGCTTCCATCGACAGCGCCTCGATGGCCTCGCCGCGGTACTCGATGACGTAGCCCTGACCGCCGCCGGTGCCGATGCGGGCGATGACGGCGAGGACGACGTCCTTGGCCGTGACCCCGTCGGGCAGCGCTCCGCGCACGTTGACGGCGAGGGTGCGGAACGGCCGGAGCGGCAGGGTCTGCGTGGCGAGCACGTGCTCGACCTCCGACGTGCCGATGCCGAAGGCGAGCGCCCCGAAGGCGCCGTGGGTCGAGGTGTGGCTGTCGCCGCAGACGACGGTCATGCCCGGCTGCGTCAGCCCGAGCTGCGGGCCGACGACGTGCACGATGCCCTGGTCGGCGTCGCCCATCGGGTAGAGCCGGACGCCGAACTCCTCGCAGTTGCGGCGGAGCGTCTCGACCTGGACCTTCGAGACGGGGTCGGTGATGGGACCGGGCGTCGTCGGGACGTTGTGGTCCTCGGTCGCGAGGGTGAGGTCGGGCCGTCGCACCGGGCGGCCGGCGAGGCGGAGCCCGTCGAAGGCCTGGGGACTGGTCACCTCGTGGAGCAGGTGGAGGTCGATGTAGAGGAGGTCGGGCTCCCCCTCGGCGCGACGGACGACGTGTGCGTCCCAGACCTTCTCGGCCAGTGTCCCTGCCATGGCTTCCCTCTGACTTCCCTCCGCGGCGGCGTTCCGGTGATCGAGCGCGCGCACCATCGAGGACGGGGTCGCGACATCGCTCTTTCGCCAGCGTGGCCCTTTTGTGGGCCCGACGGATTGACGTCTCAGTGCCTGAGACGTCAGTATCAGTGCATGGACAACTCTTCTGGTGTCGGCGTCCTCGACAAGGCCGCCACGGTGCTGGGCGCCCTCGAGGCCGGACCGGCCACGCTCGCGCAGCTCGTCGGTGCCACCGGCCTGGCCCGCCCGACCGCCCACCGGCTCGCGGTGGCGCTCGAGCACCACCGCCTCGTCTCGCGCGACATGCAGGGCCGCTTCGTGCTCGGTCCGCGCCTCGGCGAGCTGGCCTCCGCGGCGGGCGAGGACCGCCTGCTCGCGGCCGCCGGCCCGGTGCTCGGCGCGCTGCGCGACCACACGAACGAGAGCGCCCAGCTCTTCCGCCGCCAGGGCGACCAGCGCATCTGCGTGGCGGCGGCCGAGCGTCCCGTCGGGCTGCGCGACTCGATCCCCGTCGGGGCGACCCTCTCGATGCTCGCGGGCTCGGCCGCCCAGGTGCTGCTCGCCTGGGAGGAGCCCGACCGGCTGCACCGCGGCCTGCAGGGCGCGGCCTTCACCGCGACCGCGCTCTCGGGCGTGCGCCGTCGCGGCTGGGCGCAGAGCGTCGCCGAGCGCGAGGCCGGCGTCGCGTCGGTGTCGGCGCCCGTACGCGGCCCGTCGGGTCGCGTCGTGGCCGCCGTCTCGATCTCCGGGCCCATCGAGCGGCTGTCGCGCCAGCCCGGTCGCCTGCACGCGGCCACCGTGGTCGCCGGCGCCAACAAGCTGACCGAGGTGCTCCGGCGCCACCACGCGATGCAGCAGCAGCAACAGCAGCAGCAGAACGCTTGAGCTCGAGCCGGCTCGGTTCGGGCGGGCCGGCCTGCTCGGTTCGGGCGGGCCGGCTCGGTTCAGGCGGGCCGCGCCGGTTCGGGCCGGCCACGGCACGGCCACAGATCGGTCACGATCTGTATCAGCAGCGTCGCCGCGACAACCTTTGGGCGGGTGGTCGCGTCACCCTCACTGCAGTGCATCGCCGCACTGACGTCGTTCGCAGCCAAGGGGTCACGATGCAGTCAGCCAGCCGGTCGGTCCGGATCCGCACCGCCGCACGCCACGTCCTGGGGGCGGCCGGTGTCGTCGCCCTCGTCGCCGCAGCCGCCGCGTGCACGGCCGACGCACCGGGGGCCGCACCGGGGGCCGCGCCGACGCCGGTCGGGCGCCCGGCGACGTCCACCGGAGCCACCAGCAGCCCCACCGACGCACCGGCCACGCCGTCGTCCCAGCCGGTCACCCCGCCCTCCTCCGCGCCGACCTCCGTCGCCCCCACGCCGGTGCCGACGACGTCGGCAGCCCCGGCGACCCCGACCGCTCCCACGGAGCCGACGACCCCGACCCCGACGCCCTCGACCCCGGCCCCGACCTCGGCAGCCCCGACGCCGCAGCCGGCGCCCGTCGTGCTGCTCGAGGCCGGCGACACCGGGTCGAAGGTGCGCTCCCTGCAGGCCCGCCTGCGCCAGATCGGCTGGTTCGCCGGCGACGTGAGCGACCGCTACGGCTCGCGCACCACCGAGGCTGTGCGCGGCTTCCAGGCCAAGCGCGGCTACGACGCCACCGGACGCCTCGACGAGCGCACCTGGGACAAGCTCGTCGCGATGACGCACCGCCCGACGTCCGACGAGCTGGCCAACGTCAAGCCCAAGCCGACCACGCCGACGCCGGAGGCGTCGAGCTGGGACGTCGACGAGCGCTGCCTCACGGGCCGCGTCATGTGCGTCAGCAAGACGACCCGCCACCTGACGTGGGTCGTCGACGGCGTGCCGCAGTACGGCTTCGACGTCCGCTTCGGCAGCGACGAGCTGCCCACCCGCGAGGGCGTCTTCTCGGTCTACAAGAAGAAGGTCGACGTCATCTCGAACCTCTACCACACGCCCATGCCGTACTCGATGTTCTTCTCCGGCGGCCAGGCCGTGCACTACTCCTCGAACTTCGCCCGGCTCGGCTACTCCGGCGCCTCGCACGGCTGCGTCAACGTGCGCAACAAGCCGCTGCTCGTGCAGCTCTACGGCGAGGTGCGCCTCGGCGACAAGGTCGTCGTCCACTGGTGACCCGAGCCCGGCCGACGACGGCCCCGTAGGCTGGCGGGGTCACTCCCCCACGGCCCGAAGGAGTCGGTGTGCTCAAGGTTGGTTGGAAGGCGTCCGCGGAGCAGTTCGGTCCGCGCGACCTCGTCACGTTGGCCGCGCAGGCCGAGCAGGTCGGCCTCGACTCGGCGTTCATCTCCGACCACTTCCAGCCGTGGCGCCACCAGCAGGGGCACGCGCCCTTCGCGATGAGCTGGCTGGCCGCCGCCGGCGAGCGCACCGAGCGCATCCAGCTCGGCACGTCGGTCATGACGCCGACGTTCCGCTACAACCCGGCCGTCGTCGCACAGGCCTTCGGCACGCTCGGGGCCCTCAACCCCGGCCGCATCGTGCTCGGCATCGGCACGGGCGAGGCCCTCAACGAGGTCGCGGTCGGCGCCGCGGGCTCGCCGTGGCCCGAGTTCAAGGAGCGCTTCGCGCGGCTGCGCGAGGCCGTGACGCTGATGCGGAGGCTCTGGACCGAAGAGCGCGTCGACTTCGAGGGCGAGTACTACCGCACGCACGCGGCGACCGTCTACGACCGGCCCGAGCAGCCCATCCCCGTCTACGTCGCCGCGGGCGGCCCGCTCGTCGCCAGGTATGCCGGCCGGTCGGGTGACGGCTTCATCTGCACCTCCGGCAAGGGCCGGGAGCTGTACGAGGACAAGCTCCTGCCGGCCGTCGACGAGGGCCTGGGCAAGTCGGGCCGCACGCGCGACGACATCGACAAGATGATCGAGATCAAGCTCTCCTACGACCGCGACCCGGAGCAGGCGCTGCACAACGTGCGCTTCTGGGCGCCCCTGTCGCTGAGCGCCGAGCAGAAGCACGGCGTCGACGACCCGGTGGAGATGGAGCGCCTCGCCGACGAGCTGTCCGACGAGGAGATCGCCAAGCGCTGGATCGTCACGAGCGACCCCGCCGAGGCGGTCGAGGCCGTGCGGCAGTACGTCGACTGGGGTTTCGACCACGTCGTCTTCCACGCGCCGGGCCACGACCAGGGCCGCTTCCTCGAGCAGTTCTCCGCCGACGTGCTGCCCGGGCTGCGCGAGCTCGGCTGACGGGCCCTCACGGCGCGGCCGTGCCCCCGCGTCGGCCGAGGGCTGCGTGGCGGCGCCGGCTGCGGTCCTGCGTCAGCCCGAACGCCTTGCCGAGCCCGGTGGGCGGCATCGCGACGTAGAGGCTCTCGTGCGCCCCGGCCGGCACGGCATACGTCTCGTGCCAGATGCCGACGGCGCCGGTGGCCCTGCGGCTGCGGCGGTAGAAGGCCGTCCAGGCCGGCCGGTGCAGCCGGTCCGGGTCGTTGGCGTACGCGTAGATCGCGTCCGCGTCGCGCCAGTACTGCACGACCGTCGGGCCGCCCGCCCCGAGGAGCGTGCGCGCCTCGAGGAAGCCGAGGTCCGGCCCCTCGCCGCGCGCCGCGGCCGCCTTGGCGCGGTAGAGCTCGGCGATCATGCCGGGCATGGCCCCGAGCACGGGCACCCAGAGGTCGGGACGCCACGGCTGGTTGACCCGCATGCCGATGAGGAAGACGGCGAGGTCACCGTCGTGGGTGTGGCTGGTGTGGACGAAACCGCTCATGACACGCCTTTCGGATAGTGGTGCTATCCAAGTTTGGACAGTCATACTATCCAATGTCAAGGAGGAACTTCATGCGCATCTCCCAGCTGTCCGACCGCACCGGCGTCAGCATCCCCACGCTCAAGTACTACCTGCGCGAGGGGCTGCTCCACGCCGGGGAGGCCCACGGCGCGACGCGCGCCGACTACGACGAGAGCCACGTCGACCGCGTCCGCCTCGTGCGGACGCTCGTCGACGTGGGTCGCCTGTCCATCGAGCGGGTGCGTGAGGTCGTGCAGGTCCTCGACGCACCCCCGGCGAGCCGGCACGAGCTGCTCGGCGCGGCCCACGAGGCGCTCCGTCCTGCCGCGTCACCGACGCAGCCCACGCCCGAGACGGTCGCCCGGGTGCGGTCGCTCGGTCCGGACGGCTGCGAGCACTCCCCCGCCGGCAAGCAGCTCGCCCAGGCCCTCACGGCCGCGGAGACCGCCGGGTGGCACGTCGACGACTCGACGCTCTCCACGTGGCAGCGCGCCATGCGCACGGTGGCCGAGACCGACGTCGCCCCCGAGCTCGGCACGGCCACCCCGGACGAGGCCCTGCGCTACGCCATCGTCGGCACGGTGCTGACCGACCCCGTGCTGCTCGCCCTGCGCCGTGTGGCCCAGGAGGCGGTCAGCGCCGAGCGGCTCGCGGAGGCTGACCCAGCGGGTCGCAGCGGGCGCGCGAAGGGCCCGGACGGCATACCGGCGACGCGCTAGCATCCCGAGCAGGAGCACGACCTGACCGGGGACCGCGAGGGGACGCACGGATGTCGACGGAGCAGACCGACGAGCCCACCGGCGGCGCGGGCCCCGCGTCCGCACGGCCGGCGGGGACCCTGCCGGCGGTCTGGACCACGGCCCGGCGGATCCCCTTCACCCTCACGGTCGTCGGCGCGATGCTCGTCCTCGGTGCGACGACCGGGACGCTGTGGAGCGCGCTCGAGGGCCGGGCGCTGGTCGACGCGGTCGCCTACGGGCTGCCGGCCCTGCAGGACGGCCGGTGGTGGACCCCGGTCACCGGTGCGTTCTTCGCGCTGACGCCCGCGCAGTACCTCCCCGTGGCCGGCGGCGCGCTGGTCCTGCTCGGCTGGTCCGAGCTGCGCGTCGGCACGCGCCGGGCAGCGGTCGCGGCGACGTCGACCCACCTGACCGGCGTCCTGCTGGCGTCGGTGCTGCTGCTCGTGCTGGACGGCACCGGCTGGGAGTGGGCGGAGCGCCTCGCCGCCCAGCTCGACGCGGGCTTCAGCGCGGGCGCGCTCGGGGCGGTCGCGGCGGCGAGCGCCACGCTGACGCCGCCGTGGCGCGGGCGGCTCCGGGCCGTCCTCTCCCTCTACGCGATCGTGGCGCTCCTCTACCTCGGACGGCTCTGGGACCTCGAGCACGCCATCGGCATCACGGTGGGGCTCGCGCTCGGTCCGGTCCTGCTCGGCCGTCGCCCGTCGCCCGCGCTGCCGCGCTTCACCCGCCACGAGTGGCGGGTCGTGTCGTCCACCTTCTACGTCGTCAGCGCCGTGGTCACGGCCCTGCTCTACTTCACGCCGTCCGACGGCCCGCTCGGCGCGACCACGGACGACACCGACGCCTTCAGCGTCCTCATCAGCGCGGGCGTCTCGCTCCTGCTCGCCGACGGGCTGCGGCGTGGCTCGCGCCGGGTGTGGTTCCTCGCCGGCGGCCTGGCGACGCTCTCGCTGCTCGCACAGTCCCTGCTCGTCGTCGTCGAGGTCGTGGCCCCCGACCAGCTGAACGGCGAGGGCCAGGTGGTCACCTCGATCCCCGAGCTCGTCGTGACGGTCGTCATCACGCTGTTCCAGCTCGCCGTCCTCGTGCTGGGTCGGTCGGCCTTCCAGGCGCGGTCACGGCGCCGGCGCCGCGCGCAACTCGCGAGCGGTGCGGGCGACCGGGAGACCGCCATGGCCCTGCTCAAGGAGCACGGCGGCACGACGATGTCGTGGATGGGCACGTGGCCCGACAACCACTGGTACGTCCACCGCGGCCCGTCGGGCGCGCCGGCCGGCTACGTCGCCTTCCAGGTGCACCGTGGCACGGCCATCGCGCTCGGCGACCCCGTGGCGGCGGACGCGGCGACGCGGGCCGCCGTGCTGCAGGGCTTCGTCGACGAGCAGGAGACGCACGGGCTCCAGGTGTGCTTCTTCTCCGTCACGCAGGAGGTCGCCGAGTGGGGACGCAGCCACGGTCGTCGTGACGTGCTCGTCGCCGAGGAGGCGATCATCGACCTGCCCGACCTCGAGTTCAAGGGCAAGTCCTGGCAGAGCGTCCGCACGGCGCTCAACCGCGCCACCAAGGACGGCATCAGCTACCGCGAGGGCCGGCTCGCCGAGATGCCGCGCGGCCTGCTGACCCAGGTGCGCGCCATCTCCGAGCTGTGGGTCTCCGACAAGGGCCTGCCCGAGATGGGCTTCACCCTGGGCGGGGTCGACGAGGCCCTCGACCCCGACACCGTGGTCGGCCTCGCCGTCGACGCCGACATGACGGTGCACGGGGTGACGTCGTGGCTGCCGGTCCACTCCCCGGGCGGCGAGGTGCGCGGCTGGACCCTCGACGTCATGCGCCGCCTGCCCGACGGCTTCCGACCGGTCACCGAGTTCCTCATCGCGAGCGCCTGCCTGTCGTTCCGCGAGCAGGGCGCGCAGCTCGTCTCGCTCTCCGGCGCGCCCCTCGCCCACTCCGGCGACGGCACGGCCGAACGCGCGGCCCTCGAGCGCCTCCTCGACCAGCTCGGTGAGGCCATGGAGCCGCTCTACGGGTTCCGCTCGCTCGAGAGCTTCAAGCAGAAGTTCCGCCCGCGCCACGAACCCGTTCACCTCGTCTTCACCGACGAGGCGGCCCTCCCCCGCATCGGCCTGGCCCTCACCTCGGCCTACCTCCCGGACGCGTCGCTGCGCGACCTCGCGCGCGCCGGCCTGCAGTCGCGCCGCGAGGGCGCCGGGGTCGAGTCCTGACCCCGGCGTCCCCGGTGTCCCCGGCGTCCCCGGCGTCCCCGGCGTCCCCGGGGGAACAGGGCCCGTCCGTCAGGTGTCCTTGTAGGGGCGCTTCTCGAGGATCGAGGCCAGGGTGGCGGTGCGCTCCGGGGTCCAGTCCGGCGGCTGGGTGACGGCGACCCACGACTCGAGGTTGGCCGTGGCGGAGTAGAGGTGTCCGTAGCCCATCGGGATGCTGCCGGCGCCGGGGAGGTCGAGCAGCACCTGCCACATCGTGACGATCGGGAACCAGCCCATCCGCGGGGAGACGTCGGGGCCGCGCTGGCCGTCCTTGAGCCACTCCGGCTCGGCGAACGCCATCGACGGCGAGAAGAAGACGATCGGGTCGCTCGCGTGCTGGAGGTAGACGAGTCGGGTGGGCCCCCACGTCGCGCCGCCGCGACCGAGGCCGTCCTGCTCGGCGGTGAAGCGCACCGTGCGCCCCTTCTCGTAGACGGGCAGGTATGCCGGGCTGCCGGGCTCGCGGCCCGCCGTGAGGCGCGCGTGCAGCTCGTTGACGAACGGCGGCCCGGACATCAGGGCCCCGTCGACCGGCTCGTTGATGACGTTGATCGAGCCGAGGATGCTCTCGACCCCGAACGACCCCAGCGACAGCCCGTAGAGGTACAGCTTGGGCCGGCTCGCCTCCGGCAGCGTCGCCCAGTAGGTGTGCACCGTGTCGAAGACCACCCGCGAGGTCTCGCGGACGGCATCCTGGTCGGCGAGGAGCGAGATCCACGACGGGAGGTAGGAGTACTGCACGCCCCCGATGGCCGTGTCGCCGTTCCAGAGGAACTCGAGCGGGTCGGTGCCGTTCTGGTCGAGGAAGCCGGTGCCGGTCGTCGTGGCGACGACGAGCACCTTGCGCGAGAAGGCTCCCGACCGCTTGAGCTCGGCGAGGAGCAGGTCGGCGCGCCCCTGCACCGTGTCGGCGGAGCGCAGCCCGGCATACACGCGGATCGGCTCCTTCGCGCCGCCGCCGTTGGCCCGGTCGAGCTCGGCGACGGTGGGCCCGCCGCCGACGAAGTAGCGGCCCTGGCGTCCGAGCAGCTCCCACGACGAGAGGGACTGGGGGCTCCCCGAGCGCTCCGGCACCTGCGGCCGGTTCATGTCCTCCGCGATGAGGGTGTCGCGCGGGGCGAAGATGGCGTTCGCGACGGTGAAGAACCCGTTGACGAGGACGCCGGTGAGCAGCGACCAGATGAGGGCGAGCAGGACGGCGGAGCCCACGACCACGGCGACCCGTCGCGGTAGCCGGCGGCCCAGCCAGCCGAAGACGGTGCGGAAGAGCAGGCGCAGGCTGCGGGAGACGACGAGGATGAGCACGGTCAGGGCCACGGTGACCCCGATGATGACCGGCCAGGTGCTCGGCGACGACGGCTCCATCCCGTAGAGGGTGCGGATCTCGTTCTGCCACCCCACCTGGCGCCACCCGGTGAAGACGGCGGCCCACAGGCCGAGGCCGACGAGCACGAGCACGAGGACGCGACGGGCGCGGCCCGGCACGGCCGGGATGCCGAGGTAGCGCCACAGCCACTGGCACGTCGCACCGAAGCCGTAGCCGATCATCACGGTGACGCCGGAGGCCACGCCCTGGACGGCAGCGCCGCGTGGGAGCAGCGAGGGCAGGAGCGAGAGGGCGAAGAACCAGGCCGCCATCGTGAGCCCGACGCCGGAGAACGTCGTGTCGAACACCCGCTGTGGCGCACCCAGACGCGGACGGCGGGGCAGTCGACGTCCGGTGCGGACCGCGGGAGGGGGCACGGTCGATGCGGTCATGATGGCGGCTCCTTGCTCGGCGTGCCACGTGACGAGCGCCAGCATAGGTGGCCGCCGGGAGGTGCACCCCCGAGAACGGGAGAAGACCCCGGTCCAGTGGACCGGGGTCTTCTCGGCTCTCTCGAGCCATCACGTAGCCCCGACGGGATTCGAACCCGCGCTACCGCCTTGAGAGGGCGGCGTGCTAGGCCGCTACACAACGGGGCCGTGAGCGGTGCCGAGCGAGCTCGGCACGAGAAGAAACCTTACCGTGAAGGCGTGATTTCTCCGAATCGGCTCACGTTGCCGTGAACCGTGGCTGGGGTACCAGGACTCGAACCTAGAATGACGGAACCAGAAACCGTAGTGTTGCCAATTACACCATACCCCAAGGGGTTTCACTCACAGTCCGCCTTGCGGTGGCCTGTGGGGTGAACCGAAGAGGAATATTACCGGGCATCCCGCGCAGGCCCAAATCGAGGGTCGAGCGCCGCCTCCAGCTCCCCCAGATGGGTCACCACGGGCACCGCCTCGCTCGTGCCCCGGCCCTCGCGGTCGAGCCAGACGGCCCGCAGCCCGGCGGCCCGGGCTCCGAGGACGTCCCACTCGAGGCTGTCGCCGACGCAGACGACCTCGCCCGGCTCCAGCGCCATGAGGCGGCACGCCTCGAGGTAGACCCGGGCGTCGGGCTTGCCGAAGCCGAGGGTGTCGGTGGTGACGACGACCTCGAAGCGCTCCGTCAGGCCGAGCGCCTCGAGCTTGACGGTCGTGGGCGCCAGGGCCGAGTTCGTGAGCAGCGCGACGGCCAGCCCGGCCGCCTCGGCCGCGGCGAGCAGCCCCGGCACGTCGGGGAAGAGCCGCTGCGCCTCGCGGAAGGCCGGCGCAAAGGCCTGCTCGAAGGTGCGGTGCGCCGTCTCCGGCAGGTCGAGGTCGAAGGCCGTCGCCACCTCGGCGAGGCGGCCCGCGCGCATGGCTGCGAACGGCACGTCGCCGGACGCGTAGCGCGGGAACCAGCCCTCGGGGTCGTCGTAGTAGCGCTGCGCGAGGGCGTGGTGCCGATCGGCCGGTCCGGGCCATACGGCGGCTGCCGCGCGGGCGCCGGCCTCGACCATCGCGGCCCGGGTGTCGACGATGGTGTCGTCGACGTCGAGGAGCAGGCCGCGAGCCCCGCGGACGGCCTCCGCCGTCGAGCGGGTCACGGCCGGTCCTGCCCGTCCACGCCGAAGAGGGGCAGGGCGGGCCCGACCCCCTCGACGACGACCTCGACGACCGGCCGGGTCGTCCCGCCGGTGCCGCCGGTGCCGCCGGTGTCGCCGGTGCCGCCGACGTCGCCCCCGGTGCGGCGCACCCAGTCCGCCCGCTCGAGGCGCACGTGCTGCAGCGTCTCCCCCGAGTGCTCGAGCACCGACCGGTGGGTGTCGCGGTAGCCGAGGGCGCGCGAGACGCCGAGCGACGCGCCGTTTCCCGTCGTCGCCGAGCTCACGGCCGCCTGCGCGCCGAGCCGACCGAAGGCGAGCGCCAGCACGGCCGCACGCATCTGCTGTCCCCAGCCCCGGCCCCGCGCCCCTACGACGAGCCACGACGACGAGTCCACCGTGCGCTCCGCCCGCCAGTCCGGGCCCTCGAGCCACTGCACGCCGACAACGGCGTCACCGGCGCGCACGACGAAGGGCAGCGCCCAGTCCTCGGGCGACCACAGGCCGAGGGCACGCCAGTAGGACTGGGCGAGGATCGCGCGCCGGTTGGCGCCCTCGTCGAGCCCCGCGTAGCGCGTGGCGGAGGGGTTCATCTCGAGGTCGTCCGGCACGAGGGGCCACAGCGTCGGCAGGTCGGCCTCGGTCATGACCCGGAGGTCGAGGTCCGTCGTCGTCAGCCGGATCCCGTGCAGGGGCCAGGCCGTTCGGTCGTCCGGCTGCACGCGGCCTCCTCTCAGAGCGTGTCGCGCAAGGACTGCAGCCGCGCCAGCGTCGAGGTCTTGCCGAGGATCTCCATCGACTCGAAGAGCGGCGGCGAGATGCGCGCGCCGGAGACGGCCGTGCGCAGCGGGCCGAAGGCGAAGCGCGGCTTGATCCCCAGGCCCTCGACCACGGCCTCGCGAAGAGCGGCCTCGATGGTCGC
This sequence comes from Terrabacter aeriphilus, assembly GCF_039542985.1. Classification (NCBI taxonomy): domain Bacteria; kingdom Bacillati; phylum Actinomycetota; class Actinomycetes; order Micrococcales; family Intrasporangiaceae; genus Terrabacter; species Terrabacter aeriphilus. The sequence goes on along the minus strand of NZ_BAABIW010000011.1, from coordinate 112,981 downwards.
GGCGTTCCACGGGCTCCCCGTGCCGAGCACGCCGTCGCCGTGGTCGTCGATGTCGCCGAGGGCCGTCAGCGCCGCCTCGAGGACGGCGGGCGCGTCGTCCTTGAGCTGGGCCCGCGCGTCGTCGTCGATCGCGAGCTGGTCGTCGGCCACGAAGAAGGGCCGCACCAGCGCAGGGGCCTCGGTGAGCAGGACCATGCGGGTCTGGATGAGCTCGGCGATCGCCTTGAGCCGTGCGAGCTCGCCCAGCGACTGGGTCTCCCCGAGGATCCCGTCCTCGACGAGGTAGGGCAGCAGCCGGCTCGCGAACTCGCCGACCTCGAGCGACCGGATGTAGACGCCGTTGAGCCAGTCGAGCTTCTTGAGGTCGAAGATCGGCCCGATGGGGTTGACCTTGGCCCAGTCGAAGGTGCGGCTGAAGTCGTCGAAGGAGAAGACCTCGACGTCGGCGCCGTCGGCATCCTGCTGCGGCGGATAGGCCAGCAGCGCAAGGAAGTTCACGAGCGCCTCGGGAAGGTAGCCCTGCTCGCGGAACCACGTGAGACGGGCCGCCGGGTTCTTCCGCTTGGAGATCTTCGACTTGTCGGTGTTGCGCAGCAGCGGCATGTGCGCGAACTTCGGCGGCTCCAGACCGAGCCACGTGTAGAGCAGGATGTGCTTCGGCGTCGAGCTGATCCACTCCTCGCCGCGCACGACGTGCGTGATGCCCATCAGGTGGTCGTCGACGACGACGGCCATGTGGTACGTGGGGAACCCGTCGGCCTTGAGGATGACCTGGTCGTCCGGCCGGGGCGCCGACACCTTGCCGCGGATGACGTCGTCGAAGACGAGCGGCACGTCGTCGGGCACGAGCATGCGCACGACGGGCGTCTCGCTGAAGCCGGGGAGCGCGGCCCGCTCCTCGCGCGTCTTGCCGACGCACAGCCGGTCGTAGCCGGTGGGCTGCTTCGTCTTCTGCTGCACCTCGCGCATCTGCGCGAGCCGCTCGGTGGAGCACCAGCAGAGGTAGGCGTGGCCCTCCTCGACGAGCCGGTCGACGTACGGGCGGTAGGTGTCGAGCCGCTCCGACTGGCGGTACGGCGCGAACGGCCCGCCGATGTCGGGGCCCTCGTCCCAGTGCAGTCCGAGCCAGGCGAGCATGTCGTAGAGCTGCGCCTCGCTGTCCTCGCGGAAGCGCGCGCGGTCGGTGTCCTCGACGCGCAGCACGAACTGCCCGCCCTGCTGGCGCACGAAGGCGAGGTTGAAGAGCGACATGTACGCCGTGCCGACGTGCGGGTCGCCGGTCGGCGACGGCGCGACGCGGGTGCGGACCGGGCCCGACCCGTCGGACGTCGAGACGCGCGGCGCGTCGGCACCCCGCACCTCCACGAGGTCGGCGTCGGGGACGCTGGCGGACGGCATACCTGTGGTGTTGCTGTTGTCGCTCATGGTGCGACCAGCCTAGTGGGCGCCCGAAACGCTCAGCGACGCACGAAGGTGTTGGTGAGCGAGCCGATGCCCTCGATCTCGATCGACACCTGCTGGCCCGCCTCCACGAGCCCCACCCCGGCCGGCGTGCCGGTGAGGATGACGTCGCCCGGCAGCAGCGTGAAGGCCGCCGACGCGTACTCGATGATCGAGGCGATGCCGTGGATCATGTCGGCCGTGGTGCCGTCCTGGCGCACCTCGCCGTCGAGGGTCGTGACGATCGAGAGGTCGCTCGGGTCGAGCTCGGTCTCGATCCACGGGCCCAGCGGGCAGCTCGTGTCGAAGCCCTTGGCGCGCGCCCACTGGCCGTCGGAGCGCTGCCAGTCGCGCGCCGTCACGTCGTTGGCGATGGTGTAGCCGTAGATGCACTCGGCCGCGTTCGCGGCCTTGACACCCCGCGTGATCGTCTTGATGACGACGGCGAGCTCGCCCTCGTAGGAGACCTCGTCGCTGCCGGCCGGCAGCACGACGGGGTCGAACGGCCCGACGACGGCGGTGTTCGGCTTGAAGAACATCATCGGCTCGGCCGGGGCCTCGCCGCCCATCTCCTTGGCGTGGTCGGCGTAGTTCTTGCCGATGGCGACGACCTTGGAGCGCGGGATGACGGGCGCGAGGAGGCGCACGTCCTCGAGCATGACGGGCGGCTGCCCGCCCGGCTGGAGCCCGATGTAGAGGGGGTCGCCGGCGAGCGGCGTGATCACCTCGCTGCCGGGGTCGCCCTGGACGATGCCGTATGCCGGGTCGTCCCCGGTCGTGTACCTCGCGATGCGCACGCGCCCACCCTACGACGGGCGGCGCTCGCGCGCGGAGGGCGGTCAGGGGCGGCCGTGCGGCGACGCCCCGGCCCTCGCCTACCCTCGTGGGGTGCAGGTGATGAGCGAGGCCGAGTGGCGCGAGCGGGCGGCGGCGCACGAGGCGCGGGTCGACGTCGTCACCGCCGGGCACCTGGCGCGCCGGCGCGACCACCGCGCGCACCCGGTCGAGGACTTCCTCTTCACCTACTACAGCTTCAAGCCCGCGCAGCTGCGCCGCTTCCACCCCGGCGCCGGCACCTCCCTGGCGGCTGCGGCGCGTGCGCCGCACACCGACTGGCGCTTCTACGCCGTCGACGGCGACCTCGTCGGCGTGGACGTCGATGCCTTCACGGCCGCCCGCGGCGACACGCTGCGCTTCGTCCGGGAGCTGCTCGTGCGCACGGCGGAGCGGCCGGGGCGCTTCGGCTGCTTCGGGCTGCACGAGTGGGCCATGGTCTACCGGCTCGACCCGTCCGACGTGCGGCACTCGGGATGGCCGCTGCGGCTCGGTGGCGCCGGCACCGACGCCGTCGTCGAGAGCCACCGGGTGGCCTGCTCGCACTTCGACGCCTACCGCTTCTTCACGCCCGAGGCGGCCCCGCTCAACGCCGTGACGCCGACCCGCGAGAGCCAGACCGCCCTCGAGCAGCCGGGCTGCCTGCACGCCGGCATGGACCTCTACAAGTGGGCCCACAAGCTCGTGCCCGCGGTCTCGAGCGACCTCGTCATGGACGCCTTCGAGCTGGCCCGCGACATCCGGGCGCTCGACATGCGGGCCGCGCCCTACGACCTGCGCGAGCTGGGCTACGACCCTGTCCGCATCGAGACCCCCGAGGGCAAGGCGGAGTACGCCGCCGCGCAGCGCGGGTTCTCGGCGCGGGGCCAGGCGCTGCGAGCCCGCCTCGTCGAGGCCGTCGACCGGGTGCTCGTCCCCGCCTGACCCCCGGCTCCGGCGCGGCCGCGCGGACCGACCCTGCCGAGCCGGTGCGGGTGGGGTCAGTCGGAGCCGTCGACGTAGAGGCAGAAGGGGTGGCCGGCGGGGTCGAGCAGGACCCTGACGCCGTCCTGCGGCTGGAACGCCGCGAGCTCGGCCCCCACCTCGACGGCGAAGGCCACCGCCGCCTCCAGGTCGTCGACCTCGAGGTCGAGGTGGAGCATCATGATCGGGCGGCCCGGCTCGCTCGGCCACACCGGTCGCACGTAGTTCGGCTCGGTCTGGAACGACAGGTTGTACCCGTGCGTCTCCGACGGCGCGAGCGTGGCCCAGCCGGGGGTGTCCGTGTAGAGGGTCCAGCCCAGCAGCCGCTCGTAGAAGTGCGCGAGGGCGGATGCGTCCGGTGCGTCGAGCACGACGCCGAACCAGTGCTTCGTCGTTCGTAGGGGCATCGCCCCAGCATGCCGGGGCCGACGCCAGAACAGGCTCGAAGAAGGGGGGCTCCCGTGTATCACCACCGACCCCTGCTGCACTGAGGGGTTGTCGGCGAAGGTCCAGGCACGCGCGCCGACCACGTCCACCCTCTTCGGGGAGTGGTGCTGGGCGGCGCCTCGGGCCGCCCAGCCCTCTGCCGCACCCGGCCCGACGGGCTCAGCGCGAGGCGACCAGCCCGCGCACGAGCACCGACAGGCCCACCTCGAACGCCTTCGCCTCGGCGTCCAGGTGGCCCACGGACGCCGATGCCGATGTCGGCTGCAACGTACCAGCGAGCTCGCGATCCTGTTGCGCTGCAACCGAACCCAGCACGTGGTGGAGCACGAGCGCAGCCACGGCGTCGCGCTCGGTCGGTGGGGCGCCGGCTGCCTGGACGAGGCGGGCGAGCGACCCCAGGGGGCGCACTGAACCGGGGTCGACGGCATAGGCCAGGCCCACCACCCCGGCCCCGTCGGGCACCTGGACGAGCGCCTCGCGGAGCGCCACGGCCAGACCGACGAGCGCCTCCGCGGGCGGCTGGTCGGCAGGCGGCTCGGGCAGCTGCTCGAGCAGCGCGGCTGCCACCTCGACGAGCAGCTCCTGCTTGCTCGCGACGTGCCAGTAGAGCGCGCCCGGCGCCACGCCGAGCTCGCGCCCGAGCCGGCGCATCGTGAGGTCCGCCAGGCCGTATCGGCGCAGCAGGTCGACGGCCGTCTCGACGACCTGCTCCCGACTCAGTGCCACGCGCTCCCCTGACCGTCGCGCCGGCCGCTCGCGGACCTGCGTTGACAGCCGAGCCTAGCGACTCGGCATACTGAACACCGTTCAAGTTGAACACCGTTCACCGCGCCGCGCAAGGGAGCCCGCATGACCCCCCGCTTCGACGACCTCGTGGATGCCGTCCTGGCCGGCACGCCGGCCACCGCCGCAGACGCGCTCGACGTCCTGCGCACTCCCGACGACGAGCTGCTCACCCTCGTCGCCGCGGCAGCGAGACTGCGACGCAACCACTTCGGCGACACCGTCAAGGTCAACTACCTCGTCAACCTCAAGAGCGGGCTGTGCCCGGAGGACTGCCACTACTGCTCGCAGCGCCTCGGCTCGAAGGCCGACATCCTGCGCTACACCTGGCTCGGGCCCACCGAGGCGCTCGAGCAGGCCACGGCGGGGCTGCGCGGTGGCGCCACCCGGATCTGCATGGTCTCGAGCGGTCGCGGGCCCACCGACCGTGACGTCGAGCGGGTCGCGGGGCTCGTCGGCACCCTCAAGGGCGAGCACCCCGACGTCGAGGTCTGCGCATGCCTCGGCCTGCTCAAGGACGGCCAGGCCGAGCGCCTCCGCGAGGCGGGCGTCGACGCCTACAACCACAACCTCAACACGGCCGAGTCGCACCACCACTCGATCGTCACGAGCCACACGTATGCCGACCGCGTCGACACCGTGACGAAGGCCAAGGACGCCGGGCTGTCACCGTGCTCGGGCCTCATCGCAGGGCTCGGCGAGAGCGACGAGCAGCTCGTCGAGGCTCTCGTCGCGCTCCGCGACCTCGGCTCGGACTCGATCCCCGTCAACTTCCTCATGCCCTTCGACGGCACCCCCCTCGAGGGCACGTGGGACCTCACCCCCGGACGGTGCCTGCGCATCCTCGCCATGGCGCGGATCGTGTGCCCCGACAAGGAGATCCGTATCGCCGGTGGGCGGGAGATGCACCTTCGCTCGCTGCAGGGCCTCGCGCTCCACGTCGCCAACTCAATCTTCCTCGGCGACTACCTGACGTCGGAGGGGCAGGCCGCCGAGGCCGACCTCGAGCTCATCCGCGACAACGGCTTCGTCGTGCTCGGCGCCGACCGGCCCGACTCCCCCGGCACGCAGCCGTCCACCCGGGCGGGCTCGCCGGCCACGCGCCGTCGGGGTGCGGGGACGGACGTGCCCGCCAATGCCTGAGCCGGCCGGGTCGTCGCTCGCGTCGCGCGACCGAGGTCTCGTGTGGCACCCGTACGCGCCGCTCGACGGGCCCGAGCCGTATGCCGTCGAGGGCGCCGAGGGTGCTCGGCTCACCCTGACCGCCCCGGACGGCGAGCGGTTCGAGGCCGTCGACGCGATGGCCAGCTGGTGGTGCGCGGTGCACGGCTACCGCCACCCGGCGCTGGACGACGCCGCCCGGGCCCAGCTCGAGCGGTTCAGCCACGTCATGTTCGGCGGCCTGACGCACGCGCCCGCCGTCGAGCTCGCCGAGCGGCTCACCGCGATCGCGCCCGGCCCCATGGCGCACGTCTTCTACGCCGACTCCGGGTCGGTGTCGGTCGAGGTCGCCCTCAAGCTGGCCCTGCAGTACCAGGCGGCCCGGTCGCGGCCGCGCCGCCAGCGGTTCCTCACCGTCCGCGGGGGCTACCACGGCGACACGTTCGCGGCCATGAGCGTCTGCGACCCCGTCGACGGGATGCATGCGGCGTTCCCCGGCGTTCTGGCGAGCCAGGTCTTCGCGCCACGCCCTCCGTCGGCGCGCCTCGTCGTCGGCGAGAGTGGCGAGGAGCACTGGGAGACCGATGAACTCGCCGTCGAGGAGTGGGCCGGGCAGGTGCGCGCACTCGCTCGCGCGCACACCGACGAGCTCGCCGCGATCGTGGTCGAGCCGGTGCTCCAAGGGGCCGGCGGGATGCGCGTGCACCACCCCGACTGCCTGCGCCTGCTCCGGCAGGTGGCCGACGAGCACGGGCTGCTCCTCGTCGTCGACGAGATCGCGACCGGTTTCGGCCGCACCGGCCGCCTCTTCGCGTCCGAGTGGGCCGACGTGCGCCCCGACGTCCTGTGCGTCGGCAAGGCGCTCACGGGCGGCTACCTCTCGCTGGCGGCCGTGCTCACGACGTCGCTCGTCGGCGAGGCGATCACCCGGTCGCAGTTCCGCGCCCTGCTGCACGGGCCGACCTTCATGGCGAACCCCCTGGCCTGCGCGGTCGCCGGCGCCTCCCTCACCCTCGTCGAGGCGGGCTGGAAGGACGACGTGCCGCGCATCGGCCGCCTGCTCACGACCCACCTCGCCCCCGCGACCCACCTGCCCCGCGTAGTCGACGTGCGGGTGCTCGGTGCGGTCGGTGTCGTCCAGCTCGACGAGCCCGTCGACGTGCCCGCCGTGACCCTGGCCGCGCTGCGGCGAGGCGTCTGGGTGCGCCCCTTCCGCGACCTCGTCTACACGATGCCGCCCTACGTCACCTCCGACGCCGACGTGCGCCTCGTCGCGGACGCCCTCGTCGGCGCGGTGGGAGAGGTGCACCCGTGAGCGGCGTCTGGGACGACTGGCTGGCCGAGCGGGCGGCGCTCCGGGCCGAGCGCGGCACCGAGCGCTTCGACGCCGTCCTGCGCCTCGCCCACCCCGAGGGGCGGCTGCGCGAGCCGCTCGACCTCGCCTCCAACGACTACCTCGGGCTCTCTCGCGACGAGCGCGTCGTCGGCGCCGCGCACGCCGCGCTCGACCGCTTCGGCGCCGGGGCCACCGCCAGCCGCCTCGTCACCGGCACCCTGCCCGTGCACCGCGACCTCGAGGCAGCCCTCTGCCGGCTCACCGGCCAGCCCAGCGCGCTGGCGTTCTCGACGGGGTATGCCGCCAACCTCGGTGCGCTCACCGCGCTCAGTGGCCGCGGGGCCGAGATCCTCCTCGACGCACACGCGCACGCCTCGCTCCACGACGGCGCCAGGCTGTCCCGAGGGCCCTACGCCACCTTCGCGCACAACGACGTCGACGACCTCGACCGCCAGCTCGCTGCTCGCGAGGGGAGCCGCGTCGTCGTCGCCGTCGAGTCGATCTACTCCGTGCTCGGCGACCGCGCACCGCTGCGCGACCTCCTGCGCACCTGCCGCCGCCACGACGCGCTCCTCGTCGTCGACGAGGCCCACGGGATCGGGGTGGCCGGAGCGGGGCGCGGTCTCGTCCACGAGCTGGGCCTGGCCGGCGAGCCCGACGTCGTCGTCACCGTCACGCTCTCCAAGGCGCTCGGGTCGCAGGGTGGCGTGGTGCTGGCCCCCGCCGCCGTGCGCAGCCACCTCGTCAACACCGCCCGCAGCTTCATCTTCGACACCGGCCTCGCACCCGCCGCGGCTGCGGCGGCAGCGGCGGCCGCCGACGTCGTCCTCGCCGACCCCTCGCTCGCCGAGCGGGTGCGCGCCCACGCCCGTACGATCTCGAGCACGTGCGGCATCGAACCGGCCGCCGGTGCCGTGCAGTCCCTGCCGATGGCCGACCCGGCGGCCGCCGTAGCCGTGGCGCTCGAGCTTCGACGCCGAGGAGTCCTCGTCGGCTGCTTCCGGCCCCCGAGCGTCCCGGACGGCGTCCCGCGCCTGCGGATCACCGCGCGGGCCGACCTCTCGGACGCCGACGTGCTCGAGGCGTCCCGCCTCGTGGCGCGGCTCGCCGCGGCGGACCGCCTCGGGGCCGGGCCCCGGGCGCTCGAGGCCGTCGGCGACGCCGTGGACGACGCCGTCGACGAGGGGCCACGGACCGGGGACGCTCCCTCGCCGGCCCGTGGCCTCCCGTCGGCGGCGGCCGTCGAGGGCGTGACCACCCCGGTGCCGGCGACGCCGCTCGAGAGCCTGTCACCGGGCGACGACCATGCCTGAGGTGCCGCTCCCCCGCGTCGTCGTCGTCACGGGCACCGACACCGACGTCGGAAAGACCGTCGTGTCGGCGGCCGTGACCGCCACGCTGCTCGCCTCCGGCCGGAGCGTCGCGGCCTACAAACCCACGCAGACCGGTGTGGGACCCGCCGACGAGGGCGACATGGCGCTCGTGACGGCCCTGACCGGCGCCCGCACGGCCGAGGGCGTCCGCCTCCTCGCACCGATGGCCCCCCGACCCGCTGCTGCCCTCGAGGGTGCCCGACTGCCCACGCTGGCGCACCACCGGCGAGCCGTGGCCGCGCTCCTCGACGCGCACGACGTCGTCGTGGTCGAGGGCGCCGGAGGCCTCCTCGTGGAGCTGACCGACGAGGGCGAGACCCTCGCCGACCTGGCCGGAGCGCTGCCCGACTGCGGCGTCGTGCTCGTCGTGCGCAGTGGGCTCGGCACGCTCAACCACACGATGCTGACTCGAGAGGCCCTGTCACGCAGGGGGATCCGGCAGCTCGGCATCGTCATCGGCTCGTGGCCGGGGCCGCCGCGGCTGCCCGACGTCATCGAGTCCTCCAACCGCGAGCACCTCGCGACCCTTCCCGAAGGTCTGCTCGGGGCCGTGCCCCGGGGTGCGCCCGGGCTCGGTGCGGAGGTCTTCCGCACGTCCGCGGCAGCGTGGCTGCCGGGCCTGGCTCAGCGCCTCGGCACACCCTGACGGAGCAGGCCGTGCACGATGCCGTCGGTGAGCGCACGCCACGACGCCGCGAGGATCGAGCCGGCCACCCCGATGGTGTCCCACGACGTCTCGCCGTCCGAGGTCTCGATGAGCACGCGGGTAACGGCATCCGTGCCGTGCGACGCATCGAGGATGCGCACCTTGAAGTCGATGAGCTCGATCTTCTCGATCTCGGGGTAGGCCCGCGTGAGGGCCTCGCGGAGGGCGTGGTCGAGGGCGTTGACGGGGCCGTTGCCCTCCCCAGTCGCGATGAGCCGCGAGCCGTCGGCCCGCAACTTCACCGTGGCCTCGGAGGTCGCGTCGCCGGAGCCGCTCGAGTCGGTGATGACCCGCCACGACTCGACCTCGAAGTAGTCGGTGCAGCCGGGCTCGAGCGCCTCCCGGAGCATCAGCTCGACCGTCGCGTCCGCCGCGTCGAACGTCCAGCCGCGCAGCTCGAGGTCCTTGACCTCGGCGAGCACCGCGGCCACGACGTCGGGCCGGTCGGACAGGTCGAGGCCGGCCTCGCGCGCCTTGAGCTCGATGCTCGCGCGGCCCGCCATGTCGGAGACGAGCGTGCGCATGCCGTTGCCGACGAGGGCGGGGTCCATGTGCTGGTAGAGGTCGGGGTCGACCTTGAGGGCGCTGGCGTGCAGGCCGGCCTTGTGCGCGAACGCGCTCGCCCCGACGTAGGGCTGGCGGCTGTAGGCCGGCACGTTCGTCACCTCGCTGATGGCGTGCGCGACGTGCATGGCACGCGCGAACGAGTCGTGCTCCATGGCGTCGAGGCCGAGCTTGAACTGCAGGTTGGCCGCGACCGTGAGCAGGTCGGCGTTGCCGGTGCGCTCGCCGTAGCCGTTGACCGTGCCCTGCACGTGGGTCGCGCCGGCCCGCACGGCGGCGACCGAGTTGGCGGCCGCGCAGCCGGTGTCGTTGTGGCAGTGCGCACCCACCCGGGCGCCCGTGGAGGCGATGACGTCGGCGACGACCTCCTCGACCTGGTGGGGCAGCATGCCGCCGTTCGTGTCGCAGAGCACGACGACCTCGGCCCCGGCCTCGTGCGCGGTGCGCACGACCGAGAGCGCGTAGTCGCGGTCGAGGTGCCAGCCGTCGAAGAAGTGCTCGCAGTCGAGGAAGACCCGCCGGCCCCGGCCGACGAGGTGGCTCACGGTGTCGCGCACCATCTCGAGGTTCTCCTCGAGGGTCGTGCGCAGCGCGCGCTCGACGTGGCCGGTGTGCGACTTGGCGACGAGGCAGACCACCGAGGCCTCGGAGTCCACGAGGGCCTGCACGAGCGGGTCGGTGGCGGCGTCCCCACCGGCCCGACGGGTGGCCCCGAACGCGGCCAGCGTCGCGCGGCGCAGCGAGAGCTCGCGGCGGGCCCGGTCGAAGAACTCGGTGTCCTTGGGGTTGGCCCCCGGCCAACCGCCCTCGATGAAGTCGACGCCGAGGTCGTCGAGGAGCGCGGCGATGGCGAGCTTGTCCGACACCGAGAGGTTGAGCCCCTCCTGCTGGGCGCCGTCGCGCAGGGTGGTGTCGTAGACGTGGAGCGCTTCCATGGCCTTCATTGTCCTCGGTCTCGGGGGCCCTGCCGACCACCGGAGCGGTGGTCGGCCAGCGGTGTGGGTGGCGGCCGGTCTCTTCTCGGTGCGCGTGGCCGGGGTGGTGGCCTGGCGCGGTGTCTCCCGCAGGGGTGGTCGGGGAAACAAAAAGACCCCCCAAGGGTTGGGAGGTCTGCGCGACGAGGGTTGCTCGTCGCGCTAGTCGATAATGAGGGTGCCGGTGGGCACGGTCCGCGTCATCACCCGCTCACCGTAGGACGGCCGTGACGCGCGCGGAACACGTGGTCCGGATCGTGGACTACGGTCCCGAGGGGCGAGACGCCCGCTCGGCGGCCGCCTCCACGAGGGCCCGGAAGAGGCGCGGGTCGGTGTCGACCTCGGGGTGCCACTGGACGGCGAGCCGGAAGCCGGCGACGGGGTCCTCCATCGCCTCGAGCGTGCCGTCGTCGGCCCAGGCGGACGCCTGGTAGCCGGGGTGGGTGAGCACCGACTGGTGGTGGTAGCTCGGCACGTCCGCCACCCCGCCGATGACGGCGTGCAGGCGCGTGCCCGCGACGACCCGCACCGGGTGCTCGCCGTAGGTGGCCGGTGCGGGCGAGTGCTCGTCGTGGCCCACCCGGTCGGGCACGTGCTGCTCGAGCAGCCCGCCGGCGGCCACCGCCATGACCTGCATGCCCCGGCAGATCCCGAGCACCGGCAGGTCGACCTCCGCGCTCGCACGAGCGAGCGCGAGCTCGGTCGTGTCGCGGTCGGGGCGCGAGTCCTGCACGGTGGCGTGGCGCTCGTCCGCGTAGAGCTCGGGCGCGACGTCCACCCCGCCCGCCAGGATGAGGCCGTCGAGCCGCTCGAGCAGGGCCCGGGCGGTGGCGTGGTCCGTGTCCGGGCGGGGTGGGATGACGACGGCGATGCCACCGGCGTCCTCGACGTGCTGCACGTAGCGGTGCGGCACGAGGGCCCCCGGCACATCGACCCAACGGCCCCACGAGGCCCGCTCCACGTAGGCCGTAACGCCGATGACGGGGCGGAGGCTCACAGCGGTGTGACGTAGGCGCCCGAGATGCCGCCGTCGACGAGGAACGTCGAGGCCGTCATGAAGCTCGACTCGTCGGAGGCGAGGAAGAGCACGGCGTTCGCCATCTCCTCCGGCTCTCCGAAGCGGCCCATCGGCACGTGCACGAGGCGCCGCGCCGCACGCTCCTCGTCCTTGGCGAAGAGCTCCTGGAGCAGCGGCGTGTTGACCGGACCGGGGCACAGCGCGTTGACCCGCACGCCCTGCCTGGCGAACTGCACGCCCAGCTCCCGCGACATCGACAGCACGCCGCCCTTGCTGGCGCTGTAGGAGATCTGCGACGTGGCGGCGCCCATGACGGCCACGAACGAGGCGGTGTTGATGATCGAGCCCTTGCCCTGCTCGAGCATGTAGGGCAGCGCGGCCTTGCAGCAGAGGTAGACCGACGTGAGGTTGACCTCCTGCACCCTGCGCCACGCCTCGAGGTCGGTGTCGAGGATCGAGTCGTCCTCCGGCGGGCTGATGCCGGCGTTGTTGAAGGCGATGTCGACCGAGCCGTAGGTCTCCTTCGCGGTGCGGAAGAGCGCGTCGACGTCCTCCTTGCTCACGACGTCGACGCGCACGAAGGTGCCACCCAGCTCCTCGGCCACCCGGGGACCGTTGGTCTCGTCGAGGTCGCCGATGACGACCTTCGCGCCCTCCTCGGCGAAGCGCCGCGCGGTCGCCAGCCCGATGCCGGAGCACCCGCCCGTGATGACCGCGACCTTGCCGTCGAGCCTGCCTGCCATGTGGATTCCTTTCAGCCCAGTGGTTTCTCGTGGTGCGTCGCCGGTGCGACGTCAGTCGGTGGAGATGAACACGTTCTTGACCTCGGTGAACGCCTCCAGCGCGTCGGGGCCGAGCTCGCGCCCGATCCCGCTCTGCTTGAACCCGCCGAAGGGGGTGGAGTAGCGCACGCTGCTGTGCGAGTTCACCGAGAGGTTGCCGGCCTCGACGGCACGCGCCACCCGGAGCCCTCGCCCGATGTCGCGGGTCCAGATCGACCCCGAGAGCCCGTATGCCGTGTCGTTGGCCTTCGCGACGGCGTCGGCCTCGTCGTCGAAGGGCATGACGGCGACGACCGGCCCGAAGACCTCCTCCTGCCAGACCCGATCGCTCGTCGAGCGTGGCAGCACGACCGTGGCGGGGTACCAGTAGCCAGGGCCGCCCGGCGCCTCGCCCCGGAAGGCCACGTCGACAGGCTCGGTCGCCGCGTCGACGTAGGACCGCACGGTCTCGCGCTGCTGGGCGCTGATGAGCGGACCCATCTCGGCCGCCTCGTCACGGGGGTCGGTGACGACGACACCGCGCACCGCGGTCTCGAAGTGCTCCATGAAGGTGTCGAAGACGCTGCGCTGCACGAGGATCCGGCTGCGCGCGCAGCAGTCCTGCCCCGCGTTGTCGAAGACGCCGTAGGGGGCCCGGGCCGCCGCGAGCTCGAGGTCGGAGTCGGCGAACACGATGTTGGCGCTCTTGCCACCCAGCTCGAGGGTGACCCGCTTCACCTGGTCGGCCGCGCCCCGCATGATCCGCTGGCCGACGGCCGTCGAGCCCGTGAAGCACACCTTGCGCACGTCGGGGTGGGTCACGAAGCGCTCGCCGACGACCGAGCCCTTGCCGGGCACGACCGTGAAGACCCCCTCTGGCAGGCCCGCCTCGAGGGCGAGCTCACCGAGCCGCATGGCCGTCAGCGGGGTCAGCTCGGCGGGCTTGAGCACGACGGTGTTGCCCGCGGCGAGGGCCGGCGCGAAGCCCCAGCCGGCGATCGGCATGGGGAAGTTCCACGGGACGATGATGCCGACGACGCCGAGGGGCTCGCGGAAGGTGACGTCGATGCCGCCGGCCACCGGGATCTGCCGACCGGCGTTGCGCTCCGGGGCTCCCGAGTAGTAGGCGAGGACGTCGCGCACGTTGCCCGCCTCCCAGCGGGCGTTGCCGATGGTGTGGCCGGCATTGACGACCTCGAGCTGGGCCAGCTCCTCCTGGTGGTCACCGACGAGGTCGGAGAAGCGGCGCAGCAGCAGGGCGCGGTCGGCGGGGGCCACGGCGCGCCACGCCGGGCCGGCCGCGACCGCCCGCGCGATGGCGGCGTCGGCCTGCTCGAGCGAGGCCAGCCCGACCGTGCGCACGACCTCCTCGGTCGCCGGGTTGACGACGTCGTGGCTCTGGGTGTCCGTCGTGGTCACAGTCGCTCGAATCCTCTCCTGCGCTCCCAGTCGGTGACGGCCGCGTTGAAGGCCGTGATCTCGACGTCGGCGGCGTTGACGTAGTGGTCGACGACCTCGTCGCCGAAGGCGGCGCGCGCGACCGTCGACGCGGCGAGCAGGTCACGCGCCTCCTGCAGGGTCGAGGGCACGTGCGGCTTGTCCGAGGTGTAGGCGTTCCCTTCGAGCGCCGGCTCGAGCGGCAGCTTCTCCTCGATGCCGTGCAGTCCACCGGCGAGCATCGCCGCCACGGCGAGGTAGGGGTTGAGGTCGCCGCCGCCGACCCGGTTCTCGACCCGCAGGGCCGGGCCGTGGCCGACGACCCGCAGCGCGCACGTGCGGTTGTCGCGGCCCCACGCCACGGTGGTGGGCGCGAAGCTCGCGGAGGCGAAGCGCTTGTAGGAGTTGATGTTCGGCGCGTAGAAGTACGTCAGCTCGCGCTGCGTCGCGAGGATGCCCGCGAGGAAGTGCTCGAACATCTCGCTGTGGCCGTGCTCGCCGTCGTCGTCGGCGAAGACGGCCTCGCCGTCGAGCCCGCGGAGCGAGAGGTGGATGTGGCAGGAGCTGCCCTCGCGCTCGTCGAACTTGGCCATGAAGGTGAGCGACTGGCCGTGGTGCGAGGCGATCTCCTTGGCCGCGTTGCGGTAGACCACGTGGTTGTCGCAGGTGCGCACGGCGGTGTCGAAGAGGAAGCCGATCTCGTGCTGGCCGTAGTTGCACTCGCCCTTCGCGCTCTCGACGACGGCGCCGGCGGCGTACATCTCGTTGCGGATGTCACGCAGCAGCGGCTCGACGCGGTCGCCGCCGAGGATGGAGTAGTCGACGTTGTAGCGGTTGGCCGGGGTCAGCCCGGTGTAGCCGGCGTCCCAGGCCTGCTCGTAGGACTGCTGGAACACGATGAACTCGAGCTCGGTGCCGCAGTGCGCCTCGGTGCCGAGGGCGGCGGCCCGCTCCAGCTGCTTCTTGAGGACCGTGCGGGGTGACTGCAGCACCGGCCCGCTCCCGTCGAGCCAGGTGAGGTCGCACTGGATCGTGGCGGAGTGCGGCGTGCCCGGCGTGCGGCGCAGGGTGTCGAGGTCGAGGTCGAAGAACATGTCGCCGTAGCCGCGCTCCCACGAGCTGATGGCATAGCCGTCGACGGTGTTCATGTCGACGTCGACGGCCAACAGGTAGTTGCACCCCTCGGTGCCGTCGTCGAGCACGTGGTCGAGGAAGTAGTGGCCGTGCAGCCGCTTGCCCTGGAGCCGACCCTGCATGTCGGTGAACGCGACGATCACGGTGTCGATCTCGCCCGAGGCGACCTCCTCGCGGAGCCGGTCGAGCGTCAGTGTGGGTCTGGTCGCCATGGCGTGCCTTCCTGTCGTCCGTCGCGTGCTAGCCGATGAGTCCGCGCAGCAGTGCGGAGGTCGCGTCGCAGTGCTCCTCCATGACCGCTCGGGCCCGTTCCGCGTTCCCGCCGAGGATGGCCCCGACGATCTGGTGGTGCTGGGCGTTCGAGTGCTCGATGTTGGGTCGCAGCACGGGGATGGCCATCAGCATGTCGTGCAGGGCCGCCTGCGAGCGGGTGACGGCGTCGATGAGCATCGGGGAGCCCGACAGCGTGGCGACGGCGAGGTGCAGGCGGGAGTCGGCCACCCGGTGCGCTGCGGCGTCCGAGGCCTCGTCGACCTCGGCGAGGCTGTCGGTCAACCACGCCCGCTGGTCGCCGGCCAGTGCCTGCGTGGCGGCCAGCCAGGCCGCACCGGGCTCGACGACCCGGCGGAAGGTCAGCGCGTCGCGCATCGCCGCGCCGCTGCGCACGAAGGCACCGGTGGCCCGGGGCGGCAGCTCGGCCGCGTCTGTGACCCACGTGCCGCCGCCGCGGCCCCGACGGGTCGTGACGAGCCCCGAGTCGCGCAGCGCCGCGATCGCCTCGCGCAACGTGTTGCGGCTGACGCCGAGCCGCTCGGCGAGCTCGCGCTCGGGCGGCAGCTGCTCCCCGCGGGCGAAGACGCCGAGCCGGATGGCCGTCGCGAGCTGCTCGACGGTGCCCTCGAAGGCGTTGCCCGGCGCGGGTCGCAGCACGACGTCCGGCAGGGACGGCGCTCGGTCGGCTGCACTCACCCGTCGATCCAATACCGTCACCGTCCCCTCGTCAATGGTGCGACTTAGAACCATTAGCGCGTGTCGTCGCGTGAACGGCGCAGCCGCAGCCCGTCCGGGTCGACCGGGGGCCGCAGACCCACGGCCAGCGCCGACCGCTCCCCCGCGACGTCGACCTCCCACGCGCCCGAGCGCACCCAGTCGCGCGGTGCCCCGCCGGCCCCGCGGTCGCCGACGAGGGCGAGGCCGACGGCGGAACCGGCGGTCGCTCCCCAGGCAGCGCTCGTGACCTGGCCCACGGGACGCCCGTCGCGCAGGACGAGCTCACCGCCCCACACCGTGACGGCCGGGTCCTGCACGACGAGGGAGACGACGCGGCGGGCCGGCACGACGCCACGGGCCTTCTCGACCGCCGCCCGGCCGAGGAAGTCGACGTCGGTCGCGAGCTTGCACGCGAAGAGCAGGCCCGCCGCCACCGGGTCGACGTCGGCCGTCAGCTCGCGCCCGAACGCGCGGTAGCCCTTCTCGAGTCGCAGCGCCTCGATGGCGTAGTACCCGGCGGGCACGACGCCGAGGTCGGCCCCGACCCGGAAGAGGTCGTCGTAGACGCGCGTGGCGAGCTCGGTGGGCACGTAGAGCTCCCAGCCCAGCTCGCCCACGTAGGTGATGCGCGTCGCCCGCACGACGACGTCGCCGAGGCGCACCGCGCGGCTCGTGCCGAAGGGGAAGGTCGTGTCGTCGAAGGCGTCGTCCGAGAGGGCCCCCAGCACGTCGGCCGAGCGGGGCCCCATGACGCCGAGGACGGCATACCTGCTCGTGACGTCGACGATCTCGGCCGCGCAGCCGCGGGGCGCGTGCCGGCGCATCCAGTCGAGGTCGCGCACCGTCGTCGCCGCGCTGCTGACGACGAGGAACTCGTCCGGCGCGGTTCGGGTGACGGTGACGTCGGCCTGGTAGCCGCCCCGCTCGTCGAGGAGGCCCGTGTAGACCGTGCGCCCGACGGGCGCCGCGACGTCGTTCGTGCACAGCCACTGCAGGGCCTGCTCCGCGCCCTCGCCGGTCACGAGGTACTTCGAGAACGACGTCTGGTCGAAGACCGCGACGGCGCCACGCGTCGCACGCTGCTCCTCGGCACACCAGTCGACCCAGGCCGGTCGGTCCCACCCGTAGTCGACCCGGCGTGGCTGCCCCGGAGGCGCGAAGACGTTGGCGCGCTCCCAGTGGTTGCGGGTGCCGAGCACCGCCCCCTGCTCGACGAGGCGCGACTCGAGGGGCGACCGGCGCTGCCCCCGGCCGGTCTCGGGCTCCCGGTTGGGCCAGGGCACGGCGTAGTGCAGCCCGAGCACCTCGACGACGCGCTCGCGCAGCCAGACGTCGTCGTCGGCGAGCGGCGAGAAACGACGGATGTCGGCGCTCGCGAGGTCGATCGTCGGGCGCCCCTCGACGACCCACTCGGCCAGGGCGCGCCCCGCGCCCCCGGCGCTCGCGATGCCGACGGAGTTGAAGCCGGCCCCGACGAAGAAGCCCGGCAGCTCGGGCGCCTCGCCGACGATGAACTGGTTGTCGGGCGTGAAGCTCTCGGGACCGTTGTAGAACTTGCGGATCCCCGTCTCGGCCAGCACCGGCAGGCGGTGGATCGCGCTCTCCATGAGCACCTCGAAGTGCTCCCAGTCCTCGTCGAGCAGCTGGAACTCGAAGGGGTGCGGGATGCGGTCCGGCGACACCCACGGCTTGGCCTCCGGCTCGAAGCCGCCGACGAGCAGGCCGCCGACCTCCTCCTTGACGTAGGTCCAGCCGTCGGGGTCGCGCAGGACCGGCAGGTCGCGGTGCACGCCCTCGATCGGCTCGGTCACGACGTAGAAGTGCTCGGCCGAGTGCAGCGGCACGTTGACGCCCGCCATCACGCCGACGGCGCGAGCCCACTGCCCCGCGCAGTTGACCACGATGTCGGCCTCGACGTCGCCGTGGTCGGTGCGGACCCCCGCCGCTCGACCTGCGCGGGTGAGCACGCCTGTGACACGGACCCGTTCGGCGATGCGGACGCCGAGTCGCCGGGCACCCTTCGCGAGGGCCTGGGTCAGGTCCGCCGGGTTCGCCCGGCCGTCGTCGGGCAGCCAGATGGCACCGACGAGGTCGTCGGTGCGGATCAGCGGGTAGCGCTCGTGCGCCTGCTCGGCGGTCAGCAGCTCGCACCCGAGGTCGTAGGCCGCCGCGTTGGCGACCGTGCGCCGCAGCGCGACCATGCGCTCCGGGGTGCGCGCCACCGTGAGCCCTCCGCACACCCGGTAGCCGGTGCCGAGCCCCGTCTCGGCCTCGAGGCGCGAGTAGAGGTCGGTCGAGTACTGCACGAGACGCGTGCCGGCCTCGCTGGCCCGCAGCTGGCCGACGAGGCCGGCGGCGTGCCACGTCGTGCCGCACGAGAGGCTGCCCTGCTCCACGAGGAGCACGTCGGTGCGGCCCAGGTGGGCCAGGTGGTAGGCGACGCTGGCGCCGATGACACCACCGCCGATGACGACGATCTCTGCGCGGGAGGGGATCTCGCTCATCGCCCCTCCCCCGGGTCGTCGCCGGCGGCCGCCTCGACGAGCGCGTCGAGCCGCGTGCTCGTCAGGAGCGAGGCGGCGGGCTCGAACCGCTCGGTCGCGAAGGCCCAGAAGTCCGCGTCGACGTCGGAGACCCCGTGCTGGATGACTCCCCACAACGTCCACGCGTACTGCCCCGCCAGGCCCCACAGCTGCGTACGGGCGAGCAGCCGGTGGCTGACCCGCCCGTGGTAGGCCTCGACGAGCTCGACGAGGTGGTCGTGGCCGAGCTGCGACTCGCACACGAGGTTGCCGAGCTCGAAGGCGCTCTCGTTCGTGCCGGAGTACTCGTAGTCGATGATCCGCACGTCGCCGCCGTCGTCGAGGAAGTTCGCGGCGAGCAGGTCGTTGTGGCAGGGGACGAGCGGGTCGGGGTGCACGTGCAGCGCGCGCTCGACGCGCCCAGCCGGCTCCTCGAGATCCCAGTAGCCCTCGGGAACGGCGAGGCCGCGCTCCCGCACGATGGCGGCATACCTCCGCCGGATGTCGAACATGTCGAAGCGCGACGCGAACGCCGGGCCGGCGTGCAGGCGCCGCAACGACGCCGCGACCCGGCGCAGGTTGGCGCCGACGTCGGCGGCGGCATACGTGCGACCGGGCAGGAACTCGACGACGAGGATGCCGGCACCGGGGACGTAGTCGACGACCGGAGCCCCCACGCCCGCCTCTGCTGCGGCGACGGAGTTGAGCCACTCGTGCTCGTGGTCGACGGCGAGGAGGGCGCTGCTCGGCGAGGAGACGCGCACGACGACGTCGAGCCCGGGCGCCCGCACGCGGTAGTTGTGGTTGGTCAGTCCCCCGGGCAGCTCCGTCACCTCGCTCGGCCGTGCACCGGGGCACAGCCGAGCGAGGGCGGTGGCGAGCTGGTCGGCCGGCCCGGGAGCGGGGGCCGGCCGGGCCCGCTGCTCCTCGGTCACTCGCTGAACGCGTCGACGACCTCGGGGTCGATGTTGCTCTTGGGGCCCTTGAACCAGTGCCGCGCCGACACCTTCCACCACACCGCGAGCACGAGCAGCGAACCGAGGGTGAGGATGGGGGCGTAGTTGACGAACTTCCACTCGAAGCCGTCGGTGAACGGGATGCCGCCGGGCACGAAGGGCAGGATGAAGTAGATCGAGATGATGGCGATCTCGACGACGGCCACGAGGTTCATCCAGCGGTACTTCGCGCCGAGGGTCCACGAGCCGGGGACGAACGCGTCACCCATCTTCCAGCGCAGCCAGATCGGGATGAGGAAGGCGAGGTAGAGCCCGATGACGGCGACCGAGACGACGGCGTAGAACGCGGTCGGCACGATGAGCGGCTCGGCCTCCGTGCCGATGTTGACCTCGACGAGGGCCGGCAGCGTGATGATCGCCGAGACCACGGCGACGAGGAGCACGGCGTTGGCGGGCACCCGCGCGGCGGTGAGCGTCGACCACCACCGTGACCCCGGCACCGCACCGTCCCGACTGAAGGCGAACGTCATGCGCGACGCGCTCGTCATGCACGAGGTCGTGCAGAAGAACTGGCCGATGCACGAGATGGTGAGGATGATGGCGGCCCACTTCGAGTCCATCGCGTGCGTGAAGATGTATGCGACGCCGTTCGCCCCGACGCCCGCGTTGTCGGGCTTGCCGTCGGGGCCGTCGGGCACGGCGAAGAGGAAGCACAGCAGCAGGATCCAGCCGCCGATGGCGGAGTAGAAGATCGAGCGCCAGATCCCTTGTGCGGCAGCCTTGGACGCCGCCGAGGTCTCCTCCGAGAGGTGGGCCGAGGCGTCGAACCCGGTGATGGTGTACTGCGTCAGCAGCAGGCCGAACGGGACGATGAGCAGCCAGTACGTCGGCGAACTGGTCGACCCGCCGTCGTAGCCCGAGTTGTTGAACCGCTCGGTGAAGACGTAGGAGAAGCTCTGGTGGTTGTCGGGCACGACGACGAGGATGAGGATGATCGCCGCGGCGCCCACGACGTGCCACCACACCGAGACGTTGTTCATGACGGCCATGAGGTGGCCGCTGAAGATGTTGAGCACGGCGGCCGCGACGAGAACGACGAGGAAGATCCAGAAGACGCGCGTGAGCGAGTAGCCCTCGGCGTAGCCGGACGACCACGTGCTGAGGGCGAGGTCGATGAAGGTGGCGCAGCCGTAGGCGACCGAGGCCGTGACGGCGACGAGGCCGATGAGGTTGAGCCAGCCGGTGAAGAACCCGGCGCGCGCGCCGCCCATCTTGTTGGCCCACCAGTAGATGCCGCCCGAGGTGGGGTACGCCGACACGAGCTCCGACATCGTCAGCCCGATGACGAGGATGAAGGCCGCCACGATCGGCCAGCCCCACGAGATGGCGATCGGCCCGCCGTTGTTGAAGCCCTGGCCGAAGGTCGTGAAGCATCCCGCCAGGATCGAGATGATCGAGAACGAGATCGCGAAGTTCGAGAACCCCGACCACGACCGGTCGAGCTCCTGCTTGTAGCCGAGCTCCGCGAGGCGGCGTTCGTCGTCGGAGAGATCAGTTGCGTGAGCCATGCCCTGCACTCCCATCTTCGGTATGAAGTTGGACCGATGCTAGCGCTGGGCCTGTTGCCCGAACAGACCTTCGGGCAACGGGTTCCGGGCACGCCGAAGCGCGCCGCCCGGGGTCGGCCCCGGACGATCGGGACCCAAAGGAGCCACTTCAGACCATTCGGACACGTCGGAGTCAGGGGAGGCTCGTGCGCGACGGCTCCCGCCCGGGGGTCTTCGGGTTCCGGTCAGGCGAGGCGGGTCAGGCGAGGCGGGTCAGGCGAGGCGGGTCAGGCGAGGCGGGTCAGCCAGCCCCGGGTGTCCTCGGCGCGACCGTACTGGATGTCGAGGAGCGCGTTGCGGATCGCTTCGGCGTAGCGGTCCTCGTGACCCTCGCGGCGGTGGTCGACCGAGCCACCCTCCCACCGCAGCTCGCCCACGGGCGTGACGACGGCCGCCGTGCCGCAGGCGAAGATCTCGACGATGTCGCCGCTCGCCGCGCCCGACTTCCACTCCTCGATGGGGATGCGCCGCTCCTCGGGCTCGAGCCCGAGGTCCTTGGCGATCTCGAGGATGGAGCTGCGGGTCACGCCCTCGAGGATCGTGCCGGTCAGCTCGGGCGTGATGATGCGCCCGTCCTTCGTCACGAGGAAGAGGTTCATGCCCCCGAGCTCCTCGATGTACGTGTGCGTCGAGGAGTCGAGGAAGACGGCCTGGTCGCAGCCGTGCTCGATGCCTTCGAGCTGGCCGGCGAGCGAGCTCGCGTAGTTGCCGCCGCACTTCGCCGCGCCGGTGCCACCCTCGCCCGCCCGCGCGTAGTCGGTGGAGATCCAGAGCGTCACCGGCTTGAGGCCGCCGGAGAAGTACGCGCCGGCCGGGGAGGCGATGACGGAGTAGGTGACCTGCTGGGCCGGGCGCACCCCGAGGAACGCCTCGGACGCGAACATGAAGGGGCGCAGGTACAGGCTCTTCTCCCCCGCGTCACCCGCGGGGACCCACGCCTGGTCGACCGCCACGAGCTGGCGCAGCGACTCGATGAAGTCGTCCTCCGGCAGCACCGGGAGCGCCAGACGGCGCGCGGAGCGCGCGAAGCGGGCCGCGTTGGCCTCGGGGCGGAAGGTCCAGATCGAGCCGTCGGCGTGACGGTAGGCCTTCATGCCCTCGAAGATCTCCTGGGCGTAGTGCAGCACCGCCGCGGCGGGGTCCAGCTGGAACGGGCCGTACGGCTCGACCCGGGCGTCGCCCCAGCCGCCCTCGGCGTTCCACGTGGCGACGACCATGTGGTCGGTGAAGGTCTTGCCGAAGCCGGGGTTCTCGAGGATCTCGGCGATCCGCTCGGGCGGCGTGGCGTCGTCGCGGCGCGTGACCTCGAAGGACAGCTGGGTCATGACAAAACCTCCAGGAGCAGTCAGCGGTGATCCGACGTCAGGCTATCGCCCACATCGTGAGACGACGAAGTCGGGCGTCGGAGGCGACGGGGGCGAGCGGCGCGACGCGGGTCAGAGCCGGGCGGCGACGGCGTCGCCGACGGCCGTCGTGCTGCGTGCCGCGTCACCGCGGGCGGCGAGGTCGGCCGCCACCGCGACGTCCACGCGGGCCGCCTCGGCGTCGAGCCCGAGGTGCGCGAGCAGCATGCCCACCGAGAGGATCGCGGCGGTCGGGTCCGCCTTGCCCTGACCGGCGATGTCGGGGGCCGAGCCGTGCACCGGCTCGAACATGCTCGGGGTCGTGCGCGCGGGGTTGATGTTGCCCGAGGCCGCGAGCCCGATGCCGCCGGCGATGGCGGCCGCGATGTCGGTGACGATGTCGCCGAAGAGGTTGTCGGTGACGATGACGTCGAACCGGCCGGGGTCGGTGGCGAGGAAGATCGTCGCGGCGTCGACGTGCTGGTAGGCCGTCTCGACGTCGGGAAACTCGGCCCCGACCTCCTCGACCGTGCGGCGCCAGAGGTGGCCGGCATACGTCAGGACGTTGTGCTTGTGCACGAGGGTCAGGTGCCGGCGCGGGCGCGACTGGGCGCGGGCGAAGGCGTCGCGGACGACGCGCTCGACGCCGAAGCGCGTGTTGACGCTGACCTCGGTCGCGATCTCGTGGGGCGTGCCGACCCGCAGGGCTCCACCGTTGCCGGTGTACGGGCCCTCGGTGCCCTCGCGGACCACGACGAAGTCGATGCCGTCGGGCGCCACGCGGGCCACGTCGAGCGGGCTGGCGACGCCGGGGAAGAGCTTGGCCGGGCGGAGGTTGACGTAGTGGTCGAGCGCGAAGCGCAGCGGGAGGAGCACCCCGCGCTCGAGCACCCCGCTCGGCACGCTCGGGTCACCGATGGCACCGAGCAGGATCGCGTCGTGCCCGCGCAGCTCCTCGAGCACCGAGTCGGGGAGCGTCTCACCGGTCTCGTGCCACCGCCGCGCGCCGAGGTCGTAGTCGGTCGTCGAGAACGACGGGCCGCCCTGGCCCGACACCGCATCCAGCACCTTGAGGCCCTCGGCGACCACCTCGGGACCGATGCCGTCACCACCGATCACGGCGATGGAGTACGCGTCCTTGACGTCAGTCTGTGCCATGCGTTTCAGCCTAGAACCCGTCTTGTGATGTGGAATCCGTGTCTCATTTCCTGAACGCGGACGACGAAGGCCCCCGCCCGGACCGGGCAGGGGCCGTCGTGGCGGACGGTGCGTCAGTCCTCGGTGTGCCCCTGGTCACGCAGGTCCATGGACTCCTGCAGTGCCTGACGGGCGGCCTTGGCGTCTTCGCTCACGGTGATCACGTCTCTCGGTCGTGCGGATGGTGGTCTCAGGCGGCTCGAGCCCTGGTGGGCGAACCGGGTCAGCAGGTGCGCGGGATCTCCGCGGCGAGGTCGCTGACTACCTGGACTCGCCGCGGCACGGAATGAGTACGACCTGCCGCGTCATGCGTTTCACGGTACGCCCGCCTACTGCTGGGTAAAGGGGGTTTCCACGAAGTGAGACGCACTGTCCGCCATGTGGCTACCGCTGCCCCGTGGCCACCCGGCCGTCCGGCGTCCCCCACTGCCCGACGCGCGCGCCGTAGTCTCGTCGGGTGAGCGCCGACGATCGACGCGACCCGGCGGAGCCCTCCCCCGACGTCGCCACCGCCCAGCACCAGGCCATCCGCGAACGCCACGCACAGCACGAGATGCCGGGGGTGCCGTTCGGCGAGCAGGCCCGGTGGATCGCGATCACGCCGGCCAACGCCCGCCGCGTCACCCTCATCGTCGTCTCGGCGATCGTGCTCCTGTCGATCGCGTCGTGGGCCTTCGACGCGATGGGCAGCTTCCTCTTCCTCCTGCTGCTCTCCTGGCTGCTCTCCATCGCCATGGAGCCCGTCGTGCTCTGGCTCGTGCGCCACGGGGTCAGGCGCGGGCTCGCCACCGGCCTCACCATGCTCGCGATGCTGCTCGTGTTCGCGGGGCTGGGCGAGCTCTTCGGCCAGGTCTTCGTCTCGCAGCTCTCGCAGCTCGGCTCGCAGCTGCCCGGAGCCGTCACCTCGGCCATCGACTGGGTCAACTCGAGCTTCGGCACGACCTTCGACATCTCCCAGATCCAGCAGGCGCTCAGCCTCACTCCCGACAAGCTCGGCGAGCTCGCCGGCAAGTACGGCGGCGGCATCATCGGGATCTTCGGCTCGGTCGTCACGTTCCTCTTCGACAGCCTGACGATCCTCGTCTTCGCCTACTACTTCTCCGCTGACAGCCCGCGGCTGCGCCAGACGATCGGCTCGTGGTTGCCGCAGCGCTACCAGCGCGTCTTCGTGACCGTCTGGACCATCTCGGTCGAGAAGACCGGCGGCTACGTCGTCTCCAAGCTCGTGCTCGCGGCGCTCTCCGCCGTCTTCCACGTCGCGTTCTTCTGGTTCATCGACGTGCCCTTCTGGCTGCCGCTCGGCATCTTCGCCGGCATCGTCGGCCAGTTCATCCCGACGATCGGGACCTACATCGGCGTGGCGCTGCCCGCGCTCTTCGCCGTGCTCGAGCGCCCGCTCAGCGCGCTGTGGATCGCGATCTTCGCGACCGTCTACCAGCAGATCGAGAACTACGTCTTCACGCCGCGCATCAGCCGGCGCACCATGGACGTGCACCCCGCCGTCGCGCTCGGTTCGGTCATCGCGGGCGCCGCGCTCTTCGGGCCGATCGGGGCGCTCATCGGCATCCCGGTCGCGGCCGTCGCCCTCGCCATCGTCGACACGTTCAGCAAGCGGCACGAGCTGCTCCCCGAGCTCGCCCGCCTCGAGCCGGAGTCGGACGACGACGAGGAGCGTGACGGCGGGAAGGGGCCCGACGAGAAGGGCGACGGCAAGCGCGCGGACGAGCGCTCCGACCCACGCGACGAGAAGGCCCGCGCGACCCCCTGAGCAGCCCCGCCCGTATGCGGGCGGCTCAGTCGCGCAGGTCGACCACCGAGAAGGTGCGGGCCTCGACGACCTGCGCGAGCCGGGCCGCGAGGGCCGCCGGCACCGCACTGTCGACGTTGATGACGCCGATGGCGCGGTCGCGCTGCCGCGAGACCTGCATGCCCCCGATGTTGATGTCGGCGTCGCCGAGCAGCCGGCCGACGCCGCCGATGACGCCGGGCCGGTCGGAGTACTCGAAGACGAGCATGTGCTCCGAGAGCGGCACCTCGAGGTCGTAGCCCGAGACCCCCACGAGCTTCTCGACGCCCTTGGGCCCGGTGAGCGTGCCGGAGACCGAGACGACCGTGCCGTCGGCGAGGGTGCCGCGCAGCGTGATGACGCTGCGGAAGTCGCCGCCGTCGGGGTCGGTGACGAGTCGCACGACGCAGCCGCGCTGCTCGGCCAGCGCCGGTGCGTTGACGTAGGTGACGGGGTCCTCGACGACGTCGGTGAACAGTCCCTTGAGGGCGACGAGCTTCCACACGTCGACGTCGTGGGCGGTGACCTCACCCCGGACGTCGACGTCGAGCTGGGCCGGCACGGCGCCCGCGAGCGCCGTGAAGACCCGGCCGAGCTTCTCGACGAGCGGGATGCCCGGTCGGGCCTCCTCGGCGATGCCCCCGGTGCTGACGTTGACGGCATCCGGCACCAGCTCGCCACCCAGCGCGAGCCGCACCGAGCGCGCCACCGCGAGGCCGGCCTTCTCCTGCGCCTCCACGGTCGAGGCCCCGAGGTGCGGGGTGACGACGACGGACTCGTGTGCGAAGAGCGGGGAGCGGGTCGTCGGCTCCGTCGCGAAGACGTCGAGGCCCGCGCCCGCCACGCGCCCCTCGGCGATCGCGCGCTCGAGCGCGTCCTCGTCGACGATGCCGCCGCGCGCCGCGTTGACGATGCGCACCGTCGGCTTGACCCGCGCGAGCGCCTCCTCGCCGATGAGGCCGACGGTCTCCGGGGTGCGCGGCAGGTGCACCGTGATGAAGTCGGAGCGCTCGAGCAGCTCGTCGAGGCCGACGAGCCGGGCACCGAGCTGGCCCGCCCGGGCCGGCGCCGCATACGGGTCGTAGGCGATCACCGTCATGCCGAAGGCCCGGAGGCGCTCGGCGACGAGGGCACCGATGCGGCCGAGGCCGACGACGCCCAGGGTCTTGTCGAGCAGCTCGACGCCGGCGTAGGCGCTGCGCCGCCACTCCCCCGCCTTGAGCGACTGGTTCGCGGCGGCGATGTTGCGGGCGCTGGCGAGGATGAGCCCGATCGCGAGCTCGGCCGCCGAGGTGATGTTCGACGTCGGCGCGTTGACCACCATGACGCCGGCCCGTGTGGCCGCCTCGACGTCGACGTTGTCGAGCCCGACACCGGCGCGGGCGACGACCCGCAGGCGGGGTGCGGCGGCGAGCGCCTCGGCGTCGACCTGCGTGGCCGAGCGGATGAGGAGCGCATCGGCGTCCGCGAGCGCGGGCAGCAGCGCCGCACGGTCAGCGCCGTCGACCGCGCGGACCTCGAAGTCGGGCCCCAGGGCCTCGAGCGTTGCCGGGGAGAGCTCCTCGGCGATGACGACGACGGGCTTGCGCACGGGCGGGTCTCCCTCCTCGCGAGGGGCGGTCCGCGCCTGGGTGGCGTGGCTCGCCGGGGGCGCGTCGGGCGCCGTCGGCGAGTCTAGGGCCACGGCCCCGGCGGGGCGGGCCGGTCGCCGGGCGGGCGCGTCGCGGGCCCAGCGCGGGCGCGTCGCGGGCCCGGCGCCGCACGCGCGGGCGGCCGGTGTCCCGATCGGGACACCGGCCGCCACGGCGTGGGGGGACGGGCTCAGCGAGCCGCGCTGCCCTCGACGTAGTCGGAGTCGGTCTGCTTGACCCAGGCCATCAGCTGGCGCAGCTCGCGGCCCGTGCCCTCGATCGGGTGCTGGGCACCCTTCTCGCGCAGGGCGGTGAACTCCGGTGCGCCGGCGTCCTGGTCGTCGATGAAACGCTTGGCGAAGGCGCCGTTCTGGATGTCGCCGAGCACCGCCTTCATGTTCTCCTTGACGTGCGGGTCGATGACGCGCGGGCCGGAGACGTAGTCGCCGTACTCCGCCGTGTCGGAGACCGACCAGCGCTGCTTGGCGATGCCGCCCTCGATCATGAGGTCGACGATGAGCTTGAGCTCGTGCAGGCACTCGAAGTAGGCGACCTCGGGCTGGTAGCCCGCCTCGACGAGCGTCTCGAAGCCGTACATGACGAGCTGGCTCGCGCCACCGCAGAGCACGGCCTGCTCGCCGAAGAGGTCGGTCTCCGTCTCCTCCGTGAAGGTCGTCTTGATGCCGCCGGCGCGCAGTCCGCCGATCGCCTTGCCATAGGCCTTGGCGAGGTCCCAGGCCGTGCCCGAGGCATCCTGCTCGACGGCCAGCAGCACGGGCACCCCACGGCCGTCGACGAACTCCCGGCGCACGATGTGTCCCGGACCCTTCGGGGCGACCATGAGGACGTCCGCGTCGGACTCGGGCTGGATGTAGCCGAAGCGGATGTTGAAGCCGTGCCCGAAGAGGAGGGCTGCGCCGTCCTTGAGGTTCGGCTTGATGTCGTTCGCGTAGACGGTCCGCTGCACCTGGTCGGGCGTCAGGATGACGACGAGGTCGGCCTCCTTGACCGCGTCGGCGACGCTCGACACCGCGAGCCCCTCGGCCTCGGCCTTGGCGCGGCTCTTGCTGCCCTCGGCGAGGCCGACGCGCACGTCGACGCCGGAGTCGCGCAGGTTGAGCGCGTGGGCGTGGCCCTGGCTGCCGTAGCCGATGACGGCGACCTTCTTGCCCTGGATGATCGACAGGTCGGCGTCGTCGTCGTAGAACATCTCGGCCATGGTGGCCTTCTCCTTCGGTTGCGGTGTGCAGTGGGTCTGTGTGTGGCCGGGGGGATCGGTCAGGCGCTGCGGAGGCTGCGGTCGGTGATCGAGCGCGATCCGCGCCCGACGGCGACCATGCCGGACTGGACGAGCTCCTTGATGCCGAACGGCTCGAGGACGTCGAGGAGGGCGCGCAGCTTGTCGGTGGTGCCGGTGGCCTCGATGACGATCGCGTCGGTCGTCACGTCGACGACCTTGGCCTTGAAGAGCTGGATCGTGTCGATGACCTGGCTGCGCGTCGCCGGGTCGGCGCGCACCTTGACGAGGAGGATCTCGCGCTGCACCGAGGCGTGCGGGTCGAGCTCGACGACCTTGAGCACCTCGATGAGCTTGTTCAGCTGCTTGGTCACCTGCTCGAGGGCCGAGCCCTCGACCTCGACGACGACCGTGATGCGGGAGATGTCGGGCAGCTCGGTCGGTCCGACCGCGAGCGAGTTGATGTTGAAGCCACGCCGCGAGAAGAGCGCGGCGACGCGCGTCAGCACGCCGGGCTTGTCCTCCACGAGCACCGACAGGGTGTGCTTGCTCATGCTCAGTCCTCCCGCTCCCAGACCGGCGCCTCGTGGCGCGCAGCCTGGATCTTGTCGTTGCTGACGCCGGCCGGCACCATCGGCCACACCATGGCGTCGCGGTGGACGATGAAGTCGATGACGACGGGTCGGTCGTTCGTCTCGAGCGCCTGCCGGATGACGGCGTCGACCTCCTCCGGGGTCTCCGCGCGCAGGCCGAGGGCGCCGTAGGCGTCGGCGAGCTTGACGAAGTCGGGCACCCGCTGCTCGAGCGGCTGGAGGTTGGTGTTGGAGTAGCGCTCGTTGTAGAAGAGCGTCTGCCACTGGCGCACCATGCCGAGCGAGCTGTTGTTGATGATCGCGACCTTGATCGGGATGTTGTTGATGACGCAGGTGGCGAGCTCCTGGTTCGTCATCTGGAAGCAGCCGTCGCCGTCGATGGCCCAGACGGTGCGGTCGGGCTCGGCGACCTTGGCGCCCATGGCCGCCGGCACCGAGTAGCCCATGGTGCCGAGTCCCCCGGAGTTGATCCACGCGTTGGGTCGTTCGTACTGCACGAACTGCGCCGCCCACATCTGGTGCTGGCCCACGCCGGCGACGTAGGTCGCCTCCGGCCCCGAGAGCGCGCCGATCCGCTCGATGACGTACTGCGGTGAGAGCGTGCCGTCCTCGCTGTCGGTCCAACCCAGCGGGAAGGTGCGCTTCCAGTCCGCGACCCGCTCGCGCCAGGCGTCGTAGTCCCAGCGCGCGTCGGCCCCGTCGGCCTCGTCGGCGGTCGCACGGTCGAGCGTGATCTGCTCGATGAGGTCGTGGATGACCTCGCCCACGTCACCGACGATCGGCACGTCGGCGATGCGGTTCTTCGAGATCTCCGCAGGGTCGATGTCGGCGTGGATCACCTTGGCGTGCGGGGCGAACGTCGACAGCTGGCCCGTGACGCGGTCGTCGAACCGGGCCCCGAGCGCGATGATGAGGTCGGACTTCTGCAGGCCCGTCACGGCCGCGACGGTGCCGTGCATGCCGGGCATGCCGAGGTTGAGCGGTTCGCTGTCGGGCACCGTTCCTCGGGCCATCAGGGTCGTGACGACGGGGATGCCGGTCAGCTCGACGAGTCGGCGCAGGCGGTCGCTCGCCCGGGCGCGCACGACGCCGCCGCCGACGTAGAAGATCGGCTGCTTCGCCTCGGCCATGAGGCGCGCGGCCTCGCGGATCTGCTTGCCGTGGGGCCGCAGCACCGGTCGGTACCCCGGCAGGTCGATGGGCGGGGGCCACGAGAACGTCGTCGTCGCCTGCAGCGCGTCCTTGCTGATGTCGACGAGGACCGGCCCGGGGCGTCCGGTGCTGGCCACGTGGAAGGCCTCGGCGATCGCCTGCGGGATGCGCGCCGGGTCGGTGACGAGGTAGTTGTGCTTCGTGATCGGCATCGTGATGCCGCGGATGTCGGCCTCCTGGAAGGCGTCCGTGCCGATGGCGGCGCTCGCCACCTGCCCGGTGATCGCCACGACCGGCACGGAGTCCATGTGCGCGTCGGCGAGCGGGGTCACGAGGTTCGTCGCGCCGGGCCCCGAGGTGGCCATGCACACGCCGACCTTGCCCGTCGCGGCGGCGTAGCCCTCGGCCGCGTGACCGGCGCCCTGCTCGTGGCGCACGAGGATGTGGCGGACCTTCTTGGAGTCGAGCATGGGGTCGTAGGCCGGCAGGATCGCGCCACCGGGGATGCCGAAGACGGTGTCGCAGCCGATGGCCTCGAGGGAGAGGACGAGCGACTGGGCTCCGGTGACCTCGAGGGTCTCGATGACCACCTCTGCCGGCTTGGCCTCGGCGGCGGGTCGGGGACGCGCCAGGGAGGCCACGTCGGCGGGCGAAGGAGCCTGCTTCGTCGTGTCGCTCACGGTTGATTCCTTGTCTCGAGCACTGCGTTGTCCTGCCGGGCCGGGCCGACTCGACCCACAAAAAAACCCTTCGGTCCCGTGGGGACGGAAGGGGGCGCGCTGACCGTTCGGGCTGGTCGGCGCGCTAGGCAAGTACGAGGAGTCGGGCCACGTGACAACCGTCCTACGCGGCCCCACGGGTGTCAATCGGCCCTCTGGGCCGTCTCAGCATGTGACCTCGTGATCTCACCCACTGTCACCCTCGAAAGTCGCTTGTCGGGCCCCGCCCCGCTCAGGACACTGAGGTCATGACCGCTCCGAGCCCCGCGCCCGCCGACCCGACCGGCTCGCCCGTCCCCGTCGAGGCGCTCCACCTGCCGGCCACCGCGACCGGACTCACGACGCGCCCCCTCTCCGCGCAAGACGCGGCCGACGTCACGGCCCTCATGGCCGCGTGCGAGCACCACGACGTCGGAGAGGTGCTCATCGAGGAGGCCGACATCGTGGGCGACTGGCAGCGGCCGGGCTTCGACCTCGCCACGCAGAGCGTCGGGGTGCTCGCCGACGGCCGGCTCGTCGCCTACGCCGAGGTCTTCAAGGGCCGCTGGGTCGACGCCGCCGTCCACCCGGACCACCGCGGCCGCGGCATCGGGACCGCCTTGTCCCACTGGACCCGTCGCGTCGGCGCCCGCGACGGTGGCAGCATCGTCGGCCAGCCGGTGCCGGGCGGCTCCGCGGGCGAGCGACTCCTCGAGGCCCTCGGCTACCGCACGCTCTGGACCTCGTGGGTGCTCGAGCTGCCGGCCGGGCAGGCGATCGCGCCGCAACCCGTGCCGGAGGGCTACGGCATCCGGGAGCCGCGCGACCAGGCCGACCTCGAGGCGACCTGGACCGTCAACGAGGACGCCTTCCTCGAGTGGTCGGAGCGCGAGCGCTCGAGCTTCGAGGAGTGGTCGGCGACCGTCACACGCCGACCGGGCTACGAGCCGTGGCAGCTGCGCCTCATGGTCGACCCGGCGGGCGCCGTCGTCGGGATGGCGTTCGTCGTCGTCTCGAGCGGCTGCGCCTACGTCGACAAGCTGGCCGTGCGGCGCGACGAGCGTGGCCGGGGACTGGCCCGGGCCCTGCTCGTCGACGCCTTCGAGGTGGCACGGGTGCACGGCGGCGAGCGCTCGGAGCTCTCGACCGACTCCCGGACGGGCGCCCTCGGCCTCTACGAGAAGGTCGGCATGCAGGTGACGTCGGTGTGGCGCCACTGGGCCGCCGACGTGACACCCGCCCCCGGGGCCGCGCGCGACCCCGCGCCCGCGACAGCCCCGGCCGGCGCGCGCTGAGCACGACCGTGGAGCAGCTCGTCGAGATCGACGTCGACGCCCCCGCCGCGCAGGTCTGGGCCGTGCTGCACGACGTCGAGCGCTGGCCCGAGTGGACGGCCTCGGTGCGGTCCGTCACCCTGCTCGACGGCGGGCTGCGCACGGGATCGCGGGCGCGCGTCGACCAGCCGCGCATCCCGACGACCGTGTGGACGGTCACGGCGCTCACCGAGGGCCACGACTTCACGTGGGAGGCGACCCGGCCCGGCTCGCGCACGACGGCGCGTCACCTCGTCGAGCCGACCGGGCCGCGCTCCTGCCGGGTCGTGCTGTCGATCGTCCAGGAGGGTCCCGTCGGTTCGATCGTCGGGCGGGCCTACCGCTCGCTCACCGAGCGCTACCTCGCGCTCGAGTCCGCCGGCATCAAGACCCGTGCGGAGGGCCGTCCGGCGGGCTGAGCGCGGGGTTCACGTCCGACGCCGCGAGGTCACCGGGCGCGAGCCCGGGCAGCCACGAGGCCAGGTCGTTGCCCTGGGCCGGGTTCGCGGGCTCCTGCACCGTGAGGCCGTCGGCGAACCAGATCACCGTCATCACCTCACGCATCTGGGCCGCGGTGTTGCCGAGGGCCCGGTGCACGGTCCAGCCGGAGTGGAACGAGGCGTCTCCGGCGCGCATCGCGACGGGCTCGTCGACCGCGAGGCCGCGCTCGGCCACGACGCGGTCGAAGTGCTCGGCCGAGGCGTCCGAGATGCCGATGTCGCTGAGGGCCCCGTCGACGTGGCTGCCCGTCGCGAACGCGAGCCCCCCGTGCGCGGGCGTGATGTCGACGAGCGGCATCCACATCGTCAGGCACCTCGCGCCGTCGAGCGGCCAGTACATCGCGTCCTGGTGCCACGGGGTGTAGCCGCCGCCGGGCTCCTTGAAGAGCGCCTGGTCGTGGTAGAGCCGCACGCGCGGCACGCCGAGCAGCCGTGCCGCGACCCCGGCGAACCTCCGGGCCTGCACGAAGCGCGCCACGGCCTCGTCGTGGCGCCAGAGGTTCATCACCTGCAGGAAGGCCATGCCGTAGGTGTCGCGCTCGGCCAGCGGCCGGCTCTCCGTCGTCAGCCGCTCCACGGCCGCCGCCACCGGCTTCCGGTAGGCCGCCGCCTCGTCGGGTGACGCGACCCCGCGCAGCCGCACGTGGCCGCGATCGCGGTAGGCCGCGACGTCGTCGGCGGAGAGGGGGTATGCCGTGGCCAGCTCGGGCAGCAGGTCGGTGCTCATGCGTGGGTCGTCCTCCGTGGATCGTGAACGGCCGGTGCGGCCGTCGCGGTCCGAGCACATCACCGGGCGACGTCGGTGACCCGGAACGTGCTGGTGAGAGGGGAACGTTCTGGTTGGATCCCGTCATGGGAGTCGACCGAACGCACCCACGACCGGCCCGGCTCGGCCAGGTGCTCGTCGCCGGGCGGATCACCGGTGGCGGCGGGCTGCCGCCGGGCACCGTGCGACGACACCCGACGTGGGGGCTGACGTTCGTGACGGCCGGCACCGGCCGCTACCGCGACGCCGACCACGACGAGGCCCTGCGGTCGGGCAGCCTCGTGCTCGTCCGTCCCGGCCACCCGCACTGGTACGGCCCCGACCGCGGCGGGTGGGACGAGCACTTCGTCGTCTTCGACGGGCCGGTCTTCGAGCTCGCCCGCCGCCGCGGCGCGCTCGGCCCCGGACGCCCGCTCGTCCACGGGCTCCCCGTCGCCCGGTGGAGCCACCGCCTCGCGGCCCTCGGCGCGCGCCGTCGCCCGTCGACCCTCGACGCGAGCGACGCCGAGGCGCTCGGGCTGCTCGCCCTGGTCCTCGAGGCCCTCGCGACCGTTCGACCGCCGCGCTCCCCCAGCGCGCCGCTCCGGGTCGCCGACTGGGTGGACCGGTCCACCGACCTGCTCGCCGGCGACCTCGCCGAGCCGCTCGACCTGCGGGAGGTGGCCGGCGAGGTCGGCCTGCCCTACGAGACGTGGCGCCGGCGCTTCCGCGCCGAGACCGGCACCAGCCCCTACGCCTACCGAGCCGCCCGACGCCTCGACGCCGCCACCGAGCTGCTCGTGCACACGGGGCTCGCGGTGCGCGACGTCGCGGCCGCGACGGGCTTCAGCGACGAGCGCCACCTCATCCGCCGCTTCCGCGAGGCCACCGGCCGCACGCCCCGCGCCTACCGCGACGACCCGCGCTGAACGCATACGCCCCCTGCTCGGGGGTGGGCGTCAGTCGCAGACGGCCCCGCCGCTGGCGCTGCCGACGAGCTTGCGGTACTTCGCGAGCACGCCACGGGTGTACTTCGGCTCGGGGTGCGTGACGCCCTCGGCGCGGCGGCGCGCCATCTCCTCGTCGTCGACGAGCACGTCGAGCGTGGCGTTCGCGACGTCGAGGCGGATCGTGTCGCCGTCGCGCACGAACGCGATCGGGCCCTCGTCGACGGCCTCGGGCGCGACGTGGCCGACGCAGAGGCCGGTCGTGCCGCCGGAGAACCGGCCGTCGGTGAGCAGCAGGACGTCCTTGCCGAGGCCGGCACCCTTGATGGCGCCGGTGACGGCGAGCATCTCGCGCATGCCCGGACCGCCCTTGGGGCCCTCGTAGCGGATGACGACGACGTCCTTCTTCGCGAGCGAGCCCGCCTCGACGGCGTCCATGGCGGCGCGCTCGCCGTCGAAGACGCGGGCGGTGCCCTCGAAGACCTCGTCGTCGAAGCCGGCCGTCTTGACGACGGCGCCCTCGGGCGCGAGCGAGCCGGTGAGGATCGTGAGGCCGCCGGTCTTGTGGATCGGCTGCGACATCTGTCGGATGACCCGGCCGTCGATGTGCGGCGGGTTGATCTCCTCGAGGTTCTCGGCCATCGTCCGGCCGGTGACGGTGAGGCAGTCGCCGTGCAGCAGGTCGGCGTCGAGCAGCGACTTGAGCACGACGGGGATGCCGCCGATGTGGTCGATGTCCTTCATGACGAAGGCGCCGAACGGCTTGACGTCGGCCAGGTGCGGCACCTTCTTGCCGATGCGCTGGAAGTCGCCGATGGTGAGGTCGACCTCGGCCTCGTGCGCGATGGCGAGCAGGTGCAGCACGGCGTTCGTCGAGCCACCGAAGGCCATGACGACGGCGATGGCGTTCTCGAACGCCTCCTTCGTCATGATGTCGCGCGCCGTGATCCCCTTGCGCAGCAGGCCCACGACGGCCTCACCCGACTTGCGGGCGTACATGTCGCGGCGGCGGTCGGTGGCCGGCGGCGCGGCCGAGCCGGGCAGCGACATGCCCATCGCCTCACCGACGGTGGCCATCGTGTTCGCCGTGTACATGCCGCCGCAGGCGCCCTCGCCCGGGCAGATGGCGCGCTCGATGGCGTCGACGTCCTCGCGCGACATGAGGCCGGCGTTGCACGCCCCGACGGCCTCGAAGGCGTCGATGATCGTGACCTCCTTCTCGGTGCCGTCGGAGAGCTTGGCGACGCCCGGGAGGATGGTGCCGGCGTAGAGGAACACCGACGCGAGGTCGAGGCGCGCGGCGGCCATCAGCATGCCCGGCAGCGACTTGTCACAGCCGGCGAGCAGCACCGAGCCGTCGAGGCGCTCGGCGTTCATGACGGTCTCGACCGAGTCGGCGATGATCTCGCGGGAGACGAGGCTGAAGTGCATGCCCTCGTGACCCATCGAGATGCCGTCGGAGACCGAGATGGTGCCGAACTCGAGCGGGTAGCCGCCGCCGGCGTGCACGCCGTCCTTGACGGCCTTGGCGAGCCGGTCGAGCGAGAGGTTGCAGGGCGTGATCTCGTTCCACGAGCTCGCGACGCCGATCTGCGGCTTGGCGAAGTCGTCGTCGCCGAGGCCGACGGCCCGGAGCATCCCCCGCGCGGCGGTCTTCTCGAGACCGTCGGTGACGTCGCGGCTGCGGGGCTTGATGTCAGGCGTCTGCGTCATGCCCAGCAGCATAGAACCGTGTCCGCTGGGTGGACACCACATCTCATGCGCTGAACGCGCGCGCCGTCAGCCGCCCTGCCCCCGGCTGACGTGGAAGCGGGTGAGCGCGCAGGTGCCGAGGTCGAGGTCGGCCCAGCTGCCGGCATACGACAGCACGGCGAGGCCGGAGGTGACGAAGCCGTGCCCGAGCGCCTCGTGGGCGTCGCGCGACCCCTCCCCGTCGGTGAGCAGGCTCGTCAGCTGCGCCATCGTCGGGTTGTGCCCGACGAGCAGCACCGTGCTCGTCTCACCCGCGTCCTCGCGGATCGTCTCGAGCGTCTGCTCCGAGCCGCCGAGGTAGACGCTGCGGCGGTACTCGACGAACTCGGTGTGCAGGCCACCGCGGCAGACCTCCTCCCACGTCTGCCGCGTGCGCTGCGCGGTCGAGCAGATGACGAGGTCGGGCACGAGCCCCTGCTCGTGCAGCCACCGCCCGGCCGCCTTGGCGTCGCGGCGCCCCCGCGGCGCGAGCTCACGGTCGTGGTCGGGCTTGCCCAACCCCTCCTCCGCCTTCGCGTGGCGCATGAGGAGGAGCGTCTTCTCTCGGGCCGCGGTGCTCATGGCACCGAGCATGCCCGCATCCGTCGGGCTTGTCAGCCCGGGACCGACGCCCCGCGCACGGGCGCCGGGCCCTCAGAGCTGGAGCGCGGGCTTGATGCGCTTCGGGGTCCACATCCGCGAGCGGCGGGCGGCGATCGTCGACACCACGAGCGCGGCGACGAGGTATGCCGCCAGCACCCCGAGCGAGAAGGGCACCGGACCGAGGTCGGCGCCGTAGAGCAGCCGCCGGAGCCCGTCGACGGCGTGGCTCATCGGCACGACGTGGTGGACCGCCTGGAGCGGCGCGGGCAGCGTCTGCCACGGGAAGGTGCCACCCGCGCTGACGAGCTGGACGACCATGAAGACGAGGCCGAGGAACTTGCCGACCGCGCCGAAGCGTGCGGCGAGCGCGTGCAGGATCGCCACGAACGTCATGGAGGTGAAGCAGAGGAAGAGGAACGCCAGCACCGGGTGGGCGATCTTGATGTCGACCCCGCGCCCCACGACGAGCACGAGCGCGGCCACCTGGACGAGGCCCACGAGCGTCGGGGCGAGCCAGCCGCCGAGCGCCGTGCGGAGCGAGCGCTGGCTCGTGGCGAGCGCGCGGGGCGACAGCGGGCGGACGAAGAGGAAGAGGACGTAGGCGCCGATCCAGAGGGCGAGGCTCATGAAGAGCGGCGCGAGGCCGGCGCCGTAGGAGCCGGCCGAGGACAGCGATCCCGTCGAGACCCCGACCGGGTTGCCGATGGTCTGCGCCATGGCCTTGCGCTCGGCGTCGCTCGGGTCGGGGATCGAGTCGCGCCCCTTGACGAGCCCGGAGTGCAGGTCGGTCGCGCCCTTGGCCAGCTGGTCGAGGCCCGAGGTCAGCGACGTCGCCCCCGCCGTCAGCTTGTCGGCGCCGGCGGCGGCCTGGTCCGCCCCGGACGTCAGCTTCGTCGCCCCGGTGCGGAGGGTGTCGAGCCCCGAGGAGAGGGCGGACGCACCGTCGCGGACCTTCACGGCCCCCGAGTGCGCCGAGGCGATGCCGTCCGCGAGCGCCGGCGTCGCAGAGGCCAGCGCCCGGGCGCCGGTCGCCACCTGGTCGGCGCCCTTCGAGAGCTTCGTCAGGTCGCCGGCGGCTGACTGGATCTTCTCGTCGGCGCCGTCGACGTAGCCGTCGATCGTGTCGAGCCGGGTCTGCACGACGGCGAGCTGCGCATCGGTGAGCCCCTCGGCGCGCAGGGCGTCGAGGAAGGTGGTGCGGTCGGCGGCGATGCGCTTCTTGAGGTCGCTCGAGGCCGTCGCGGCCTTCGCGCCGTAGCCGGCGATGGTGCGGTTGCCCGCGGCGACCTGCTCCGCGCCGTCGGCGAGCCGGTCGGTCTGGGCGGGCAGGCCGGCCGTGCGCGACTCGAGGGTGCCGAGGCCGGTCGCGAGGGCACCCGCCCCCTTCTCGAGCTCGTCGGCGCCCGAGGCGGCCCGGCCGATGCCGGTCGAGAGCTTGGCGGCGCCCGCGGAGAGGTCGTCCAGGCCGTCGGCGAGGCCGGCGGCACCGGTGGCGAGCTGCCCGGCGCCCGCGTCGGCCTTGACCGCGCCGGCGCGCAGCTTCTCCGAGCCGTCGACGGCGGTGACGAGCTGGTCGTGCACCTCGCTGAAGCCGAGGAGCAGCTTGCTCGCCGCCGTCTGGCTCACCTCGCTCGCCACCGAGGCGGTGACCTGCTTGATGACCTGGTTGCCGATCAACGAGGTCATGTAGTTGTTCGCGTCGTTCGTCTCGAGCACGACGGTGGCCTGGCGCGGCTTCATCTCGGCGGTCGACGCGAGGTCGGCCGAGAAGGTCTTCGGCACGATGACGGCGAAGGCGAAGGTGCCGTCGTCGACGCCGCGCAGGGCCTCCTCGTGCGAGACGCGGTGCCAGTCGAACGACTTGGACTCGACGAGGTGGTCGGCGACGTCGCCGCCGACGCGCAGCCTCTCCCCCGTGCTGAGGGTCGTGCCCGCGTCGTCGCTGACGACGGCGGCGGGCACCTGCGGGAAGGCGCCGTACGGGTCGTGGTTGGCGTAGAGGTAGAGCCCGCCGTAGAGCGTCGGGATGAGCACGAGGGCCGCGAGGGCGAGGCGGGCGAGGCGGGTGGAGGTGAGGCGGCGCAGCTCGGCGACCGCGAGACGCACGGGGTTCATGCCGAGGGCTCCTTCGTGGGGTTCGACGGCTCGCCCTCGGGCGTGCCGACCGGCGGGTCGGAGGCAGGGGGCGCGGACTCGACGGCCGGCTCGGTCCCGGGTGCTGGCTCGGGCTCGTCAGCACGGTCGTCGGGCGCGTCATCGGGCTCGTCATCGGGCTGGTCGTCGGGCTCGGTCACCGGGGCCGGCTCGGTGTCGGGTGCAGGCTCGGGCTCGGCGTCGGGCTCGGGCCCGAGGTCGGCCGCGGGGGTGGCGGCCGCCGTGGCGATCCGGGCCGCCGGCAGGGCGGCCGCCGTGGCGGCGGCGGTGAGGACGATGACGACGAGGCCCGTGGCGGCCAGTCGGTCGCACGTCGCGAGCCAGGCCGCGTGGTCGCCGCCGTGCCGCTCGGGCCCGGCGAGCACGAGCACGCGCACCTGGGGGTGGAGCGCGCCGAGCTCGAGCAGCAGGCTCGTGCGGACACCGGCCGGCAGCTGCTCCCAGGGCCGCGAGGCCAGGTGCGTGAGGTCGTGCTCGGCGAGGAAGGCCGCCACCGCCTTCCGCGAGGCCGGGCGCTCGGCGAGCGCCAGCTCCTCCTCGACGACGGCCGTGACGGCGATGCTGTCTTCGGGCGAGGTGACGTCGGCGACGTCGACGAGGCGGGTGCGCGCCTGGAGCTCGGGCAGGTCGGAGGCACCGCCGACCGCGACCCTGCCGCGGAGCAGCTCGACCCGGCCACCGAGGGCGAGCGCCAGGGCGACCTGTGGGAAGCCCGGGTCGGTCGGCACGACCGTGACCTCCCCGGCCGGGGCCGTGAAGGAGACGTGCTCGACGAAGGGCTCATGGGTGCCGGCGACGCTGACGTCGTCGGCGACCACGGTGCGCGGGCTCGGTGCCGGGTGGGCGTCCACCTCTGTTCGACTCACGATACGAGTATGCATCCAATGCACTTGTGTATTCAATACGGAGACGTATCCTGTGAGCATGACCACGACGGCCGAGCCCCGGATCACCCCCCGACGCCAGGCGACGCGCGACCGCGTCCTCGCCGCCGCGAGCGAGGTGTTCGCGGAGCGCGGCTTCCACGGTGCCTCGGTCGAGGACATCTGCGACCGCGCGGGCTTCACGCGCGGCGCCTTCTACTCGAACTTCACCTCGAAGGACGACCTCGTGGTGGAGCTCTCCCGACGGCACTCCGAGGCCCTCGTCGACCGGATCCGTCGTGCGAGCGAGCGCGAGCACGCGAGCGCGGAGGAGGTGCTGCGCGACGTCCTCGCCGCCCTCGCCGACGACAGCCGCAGCAAGGAGCGCTGGCTCGTGCTCACGACGGAGTTCACCCTGCACGCGATCCGTGACGCCGACGCGCGACGGGCGTGGGCGGCGCAGCAGCGGCGGGTGCGCGACGAGCTCGTCCTCGTCGTCGACGAGGCACTGGCCGGTCAGGGGCTCACGCTCCCCATCCCGACCGAGCTCTTCGTCCGCGCCGCCATCGCGCTGGCCCACGGGTCGATGACGCAACGCCTCGTCGAGCCGCGTTCGCTCAGCGTCGGGGAGCTGGAGCGCACCGTGCTGCCGATCCTGCTCGGCGTCGGGGCCTGACGGAGGGGCGCCGGGCGGGTCGAGCCCGCCCGGCACCCCCGCTGTCACTTGAGCGCCACGGTGAACGGGGCGGTCACCCCGCCCAGGGGCGACTCGACGACGACCACGGATCCCGCCGTCGCCACCGGTCCGGTCGCGGGCCTCACGGAGAAGGCCCCCGTCGGGTCGACGACCGAGCGGCCGACGACCGGGCCGGCGAGCGAACCGAGGTGGGCCACGACGTTCTGGCCGCCCGCCACCGAGCTCGTGCCGTCCACGCGCCACTTGCCGCCGGTGTAGCGAGCGGTCGTGATCCGGACGACGTCCGCCGTCGGCGTCACGACCACCTGGGCCGTGCGTGTGCTCGCGCCGGAGACGTCCCGCACCGTCAGCTCGAAGGTGAGCGGACCGTTGGTCGCCGGGTAGGCGTAGAACGGGAAGGTGAACGACGGCCGGGCCGAGTCGGCACCCGCCATCGTCACGACCGGGTCACCGGGGCCGGCGACCTGGCGCCAGGCGTACGTGGCCGCACCGACCGACCGGGATCCGTCGAGGGTGACCCGGGTGCCGCGCTGGACCGTCTGCGCGGGGCCGGCGTCCGCGACGACCTCCGGGGCGGGCGGCAGCACGGTGACGGTGAGCGTGGCTGTCGAGGACCCGCTGCGACCGGTGACCGTGAGGGAGAGGACGTAGTCGCCCGCGGCCGCGGGCGCCGTGAAGGAGGCCTGCGCCCGGTCGGGGTCGACGACCGAGATGCCGTCCGGCGACGTCCACGCGTAGGTCGCGACCGGTCCGCGCGAGGCCGACCCGTCGAGCCGCACCGTCTGGCCGGCCTGGACGACCTGGTCGGGGCCGGCCTGCGCCACGACCGGGATCGGGGCACGCGCGCCCCCGTCGACGGTGACGGGCAGCACGAGCGAACCGCCGGCGGCCGACGTCACGGTGACGCTGGGCGGCGGCGCCGGCAGGTCATCGACGACGAGCGAGCCGGCTGACATCGCCCCCCAGCCCGCGACCGTGAGGGCGGGCGGGTCGGCGGTGTCGCTCGACCCGGCCGTCACCGTGAGGCGGCGGTGGTCGGTGTCGTAGACGGCCTCGCCCGAGACGCGGTCCGCGACGCGGACGGTGCGTCGTGACGGTGGCACGTCACCGACGTTCGAGACCTGCAGCTGCCGCGGCAGGACCGAGCCGACGTCGACCCGCGCGAAGTAGTGCCCGGCCGCACCGGGGAGGTCGGTGGGGTCGAAGGCCGCGCCGGCGCCCGGCGTCACGTCCGCGACCTCGATGGCCTGCACGTCACCGGGCTCGGAGGACGCGAAGACGTCGATCACGCCCGCGCTGCCGGAGGAACGGGCATACGTCGCCCGCTCGGCCGTCACGCCGGCGGTCGTCGCCACCTTGCCCTGCACCGTGAAGAGCGCGGTCTCGACGCAGTCGGAGACCGGCCCGCCGACGGTGGGGCACGCGTCTGCCGCGGACGGGTTGATACCCGGGCCCTCGATCCGGAAGACGTTGGTGCCGTAGGGACTTCCCTTCACCGCGTGCGGCGTGACGCCGTCGCCGATGTAGGCGTCGGACGCCAGCGCGGGGTCGGAGCGGTCGCCGAACGTCGACCACGTGAGGAAGGGCCCGATGCGGCCGGCGAGCGCGCCGGTGAAGTCGCCCTGCCCGCCGATCCCGATGTCCTCGGTGTCGAAGACGAGGCCGGGCTTGTCGGTGCGCACCGTCTTGGTGCCGACGGGTGTGGTGACGCGGTAGTCGACGCCGTCCCGCGCGTTCGTGATCTTGATCCGCAGGCGCGCGAAGACGATCTGGTCGCCGTCGACGGGCGGCCCTGCGGCGAAAGCGCCCTCGAGGGCGATGTCGACGAGCGCCTTGCCGGCGTTGGCGGTGTTGAGGTTGGCCGCCGCCATCGCGTAGAAGCTCTCGTCGGGGTAGTTGTCGGGAAAGCTGAGCGGGGCCGTCTCGTCGGGAACCGCGCCGCGGGCCGGGCACCGCGGGTCGGCGAGGTCCACGCACCGTTCGAGGCGCAGCCCGTTCTTGTCCTTGTACCAGACCGGGTAGCCGTCGGTGGCGTTGACCGGACCGACCTGGGCGAGGCCGGGGCCCGGCGTGCCGCCCACGATGGCGGCCGACGCGGTGACGGCCGCGACGGCCGGGAGGAGGACGACGGCGGCGAGTGCCGCAGCAGTGGGACGTCTCATGGCTGCCTTCTCACGTTGATGCCGGATGACGTGCGCCTGCGAGGGACGCGGGTGCCAGCGTCGCGAGGCGGCCTTGGGGAAACCTTGGCTCCCGTCCGCGGCGACCCCAAGGTCTTTGCAAGGTCGGACGGCTTCCATGGACCCGTGCCCATGACCAGGAGGTAGCCATGAGCCTGTCTCGCCGAGACCTGATGAAGCTGGGCGTCGTCGGAGGCGCCGCGCTGGCCCTGCCGCTCGAGCGCACGGTGCGCGCCGGCACGACGGCGCAGACGCGACTCGCCGCGAGCCGTCTGCCGAAGCCGTTCACGCTGCCGTTCCGCGTGCCCCCGGTGCTGACCCCGACCCGGGTCGATGCCACGACGGACTACTACAAGGTCTACATGAAGCCGGTCATGGCCGACGTCGTCCCCGGTCTCAAGACGCCGCTGTGGGGCTACAACGGGATCGTCCCCGGCCCCACCGTCCGGGTCGAGCAGGGCCGGCGCACCGTCATGCGCCAGGTGAACAACCTCCCGGCCAAGCACCCGGTGCTCTCGTACACGCCGTGGACCTCGGTGCACCTGCACGGCTCCCCGTCGGCGCCCGAGTACGACGGCTACGCCAGCGACATCACCAACCCGGGCCAGTACAAGGACTACGTCTACCCGAACACCCCCACGGCCCGGACGCTCTGGTACCACGACCACGGCCTGCACCACACGGCCGAGAACGTCCAGATGGGCCTCGCGGCGCAGTACCTGCTGAGCGACCCGCTCGAGGCCTCGCTGCCGATCCCCCACGGCGCCTACGACATCCCGCTCGTCGTGGGCGACGCGATGTTCGCCACCGACGGCTCGCTGTTCTGGGACAACCACGACGAGTCCGGCATGTACGGCGACGTCATCCTCGTCAACGGGGTGCCGTGGCCGGTGATGAAGGTGGCCCGCCGCAAGTACCGCTTCCGGCTGCTCAACGCGTCGGTGTCACGCTCCTACCAGTGGTCGCTCGACTCCGGCGAGCCGCTCATCGTCATCGGCACGGACGGCGGCCTCATGCCGGCGCCGCAGCGGGTGAGGTCCTTCCGGCAGGGCATGGCCGAGCGCTACGAGGTCGTCATCGACTTCAGCCGCTACCCCGTCGGTCGCCGGGTGGTGCTGAACAACACGAGCCCGAAGAACAACGTCGACTACACCAACACGAACAAGGTCATGGCGTTCGACGTCGTCGCCGACGACTTCGACCCGGCCGACAACACCGTGCCGGACCAGCTCAACCCGACGAACCCCGTCATGGCGCTCACGGCGGCCGACGCCGTGCGCACCCGGCGCCTCGACCTCGTGCGCAAGAACAGCATGTGGACGATCAACGGGCACACCTGGGACGACGTCGTGCGCAGCGGGTTCTCGCTCGTCGAGGGCGACCCGCGTGAGGGCGACGTGGAGGTGTGGGAGATCCGCAACGCCTCGGGTGGCTGGTTCCACCCCGTGCACATCCACCTCGTCGACTTCCGGGTGCTCGACCGCAACGGCAAGCCGCCGATGCCCCACGAGCTGGGTCCGAAGGACGTCGTCTACGTCGGCGAGAACGAGCTCGTGCGCGTCGTCATGCGCTTCGAGGGCCGCGGCAAGTACATGATCCACTGCCACAACCTCGTCCACGAGGACCACGACATGATGAGCCAGTTCGAGGTGCGCGCCGACGAGGAGTCGGACCCCCTGAGCGACCCGTGCAAGAGCCTGCCCGAGACCGACGAGATCTGAGGGCCGGCCCATGGACACCCTGTCGACCGGCGCCCACGACTCCGTCGGGCTCGGGCCCGCGCCCGCCCCGGCAACCCCGTCCGGAGCGGGAGCGGGCCACGGACTCCACGGACGGGCGACCCTGCGGTGGGCTGGTGCTGCCGCCGCGGTCGCCGGGGCGATCCACGTCGGCGTCGCGCCCGAGCACTTCGCCGGGTGGGCCCCGGCCGGGGTGTTCCTGCTCGGCGCCGGGGTCCTCCAGCTCGGCCTCGCCGTCGCGCTCTGGCGCGACCGGCTGCGGCGCCTGGCCCCCCTCGCCGTGCTGGGCACCGCCGGCCTCGTGCTCCTCTACGTCGTGTCCCGCACCGTCGGGCTCCCGGTGCCCGGCCACGTCGAGCTCGCCACGAGCCACCACACGCCACTCCCCGTCCCCCAGGGAGTG
This sequence comes from Terrabacter aeriphilus, assembly GCF_039542985.1. Taxonomy (NCBI): domain Bacteria; kingdom Bacillati; phylum Actinomycetota; class Actinomycetes; order Micrococcales; family Intrasporangiaceae; genus Terrabacter; species Terrabacter aeriphilus. Next base: position 68,463 of record NZ_BAABIW010000011.1, on the reverse strand, counting down.
GGCAACGGGATGCCTGTCATCCCGGGATCACCTGGGTCGTCGTCCGCGGAGCCGGTCGGTCCCCTCGACCTGCTCTGCCTCGTCGCCGAGCTCGGACTGCTCGTCGTGCTCGTCGGTCTGCTCCCTGCTGACCGGCGCCGGGTGCTGACGAACCTGCTGCTCGCGGTCGCCGGCTGTGCCGTCGTGCTGCGGGCCGTGGCGCAGGCCTCGTGAACGAGGCCTCCCAGGTCGCGGGCCCGGCCGTCGGGTCCCCTCCCCCCGGGGACTCCCGACGGCCGGGTCCGTCCCGGCGTCGACGGGTGCTCGCGATCGGGCTCCTCGGCGCCGTCCTGCTCACGAGCCGCCTCGTCGTCGAGCCCGTGCAGGTCACGTCGGAGTCGATGACGCCGACGCTGCGCCCGGACGACCGGGTGCTCGTGCTGCGGGCCCCGTTCAGCGGGGACGTCCACCGCGGCGACGTCGTCGTCGTCGACGGCACGGCGTGGGAGCGACGTCAACCGTCGGCCGCCGAGGGGCCCCCGCGCGCGAGCCTCGAGGGCGAGTGGCTCGTCAAGCGTGCGGTCGCCCTGTCGGGCGACTCCGTGGCCCTCGAGGACGGGTCGCTCGTCGTCAACGGCAGTCCCGTGGACGAGCCGTGGGTGGACCTCGAGTCGGTCGACGGCACCTACTTCGGCCCCGTGACCGTGCCGCAGGGTGAGGTCTTCGTGCTCGGTGACGACCGGGACCGCTCCGTCGACTCCCGCACGCTCGGCCCGGTGCCCCTCGACGCGGTGCGGGGCCGCGTGCTCACGCGCTGGTGGCCATGGGGGTGAAGCGGGTCAGCCCGCGCTCCGCGGGCCCCGCCACGGCGCGCACCAGCTCGCGGAGCCGTCGGCAGTCCTCGCTGAGGCTCGTCCCCTGACCCACGACGGGCGGCTGCGCGTCCTCGGCGCCGCCCCGCCGACCTGAGTCCGCGACCCCGTCGACGGCATACGGTCGTGTGCCGCGCCCGTCGAGCAGGGCCAGGTGCAGCCGGACGACGGCCTCGAGGAGCTCGCCGAGCCCGCCGTCGGCGGCGCAGGAGGTCGCCACGAGCAGCCGCTCGAAGACGCCCCGGAGGCGGGGGCCGGGCTCGCAGCCGAGCTCGGCCGCGAGCAGCGTGCGGCACGCGTCGTACTCGCGCAGCGCCTCGGCCTCCTGACCCCGGCGTTCGAGCGTCTCGAGCAGCACGACCCAGGCCGACTCGAGGAGCGGGTCGAGCTCGAGCGCCCGCCGTGCCCACGCCTCCGACCGCTCGAGGTCACCGGCCGCGATCGCGGCGCGCCCGGCCTCGACGAGCACCTGGAGCACCCGCGCGGCGTGCACGTGCGCCCGGTCGCGCAGCCAGGGCAGGTCGACGTCGTCGGGCAGCAGCGGGGCCTCGACGAGGTCGATGGCGGTGCGGTAGTCGGTGAGCGGGCAGCACCCGACGGCGCCGGCCTCGCGGGCCGCGGCGACGTGCCGGCCGAACTCCACGAGGTCGACCGGCACCACGTCGACGTCCCAGCGGTAGCCGCCCGGCACGGTGAGCACCGGCCGGAGGCCCGGCTCCGCGATCGCGAGCCGCTTCCGCAGCACGCTGACGTATGCCTCGAGCGTGCTGAGCGCGCCCGCGGGTGGCTCGTCGCCCCAGAGCATCTCGATGAGACGCGTCTTCGACACCGGCGTGCCGCCCTCGACGAGCAGGGCGATCAGCACCTGCCGGGCCTTGCCCCCGCCGAGGTCGCGCGGACCCAGCACGGCCCGGGCCGTCGTGACCTGCAGACCCCCACACACCCGCACGCTCATCCACGGCGCCCGACGCGACAACACACCCATGACGATCCCCCCTCAGAGACTGCTTCCATGCTCCGTCGGGCGTCCGCGCGACGGATGTCCCACCGAGGGGGTGGGGACCACCCAGTTTTCGGTGCCGTTTTCCGCCCACGTGGACCGCCGGGACGTGATACTGGCCGAGGGCCGCAGGGGGTGCGTGCCCGGACGACGGAGGGGGCTTCGTGTCGTCAGCTCTGCTGCGGGTGGTGGTCGTCGACGACCACCGCACGGTCGCCGACGCCCTGTCGCTCGCCGTCTCGGGCGAGCCGGACATGGAATGCGTCGGCACGGCGCACGGCTCCGTGGAGGCCGAGCAGCTCGTGGCCACCCTCGTGCCGGACGCCGTCGTCATGGACGTGCGACTCGAGGACGGCGACGGCATCGAGCTGACGCAGCGCCTCGTGGCGCGCCGGCCCGAGCTGCGCGTCGTCGTGCTCACCGCCCACGTCGACCACGCGCTGCTCGCCCGGGCGGCGGAGGCCGGCGCGTGCGCCGTCCTGCCGAAGGGCGAGGCGCTCGCCGAGCTCATCACGACCGTGCGGAGCGTGCCGCGCGACGGGTTCGCCGTCCACCCGGTGCTGCTCCGCCGGCTGATGGGGGCCGGGCCGTCGGGGCGCGAGCCCGACCCGCTGCTCACAGCCCGCGAGATGGAGGTGCTCGAGCTGCTGGCCCAGGGGCGCGACCCCACGGCGATCGCGCGTCGCCTCGGCATCTCCGTCTCCACCACCCGCGGCCACGTCAAGAGCCTGCTCGTCAAGCTCGACGCGCACAGCCAGCTCGAGGCGGTCGTGATCGCCTTGCGCCGTAGGCTGATCCGACTCGACGCCGACCACTGACCTGGAGCCCGACCTTGACCACAGCCACCGAGCGGTCGTCATCCGTGCTCCGCCACGCCACGATCCGCTTCGTGGTGGCCAGCCTCACGGCCCTCGCGCTCGCCGCAGCAGCCACCGTGCTGCTGTCGCAGCCGCTGGCCGAGCAGCTCGCGGTGCGCGAGGCGTCCTCGCGCAGCACGGCATACGCGACGGCCGTCGTGGCTCCGCTCGTCGACGCCCGCGTGCTGCGGCAGGAGCCCGACGCCACGGCCACGCTGGCCCGGTTCATGCGGTCACGGATGGCCGACGGCTCCATCACCCACATGAAGATCTGGACCCAGACGGGCCGCGTCGTCTGGTCCGACGAGCCGGCAGTGAACGGCTCGAGCTACGAGCTCGACGAGGACGTGGCGTCCCTCTTCGGCACGACGTCCGTCACGGCCGAGGTGTCGGAGCTCGACAAGGCGGAGAACGCCCAGGAGCGCGGCGACGGGCGCCTCATCGAGGTCTACGTCGGCTTCCACGCCGACGACGGCAGCCCGCTCGTCTTCGAGGCCTACTGGCCGACCGAGCGCATCCAGCAGGACGTCGGCGACATCCGTTGGCGGTTCACCGGGCTCGGGCTCGGCGCCCTGCTCGTGCTGGCCGCCACGCTGCTGCCGCTCGCGCTCTCCCTCGCCCGCCGCGTCGACCGCGGGCTCGCCGAGCGCGAGGCGATGGTGCGGCACGCCCTGTCGGCCTCGGACCTCGAGCGCCGGCGGATCGCCGAGGACCTCCACGACGGCATCGTGCAGGACATCATCGGCCTGCGCTACTCGCTGCCCACCGTCGCCGCGGCCGTGCCCGCTGAGGCCACCGGCGCCCGCGAGGTGCTCGACCGGGCCCAGGCCGACCTCGCCCGCGGGATGGTCGGCGTCAGGCACCTGCTCACCGACCTCTACCCCGCGGACCTCGAGCGCGGCGGCCTGACCGTCGCGGTCGAGGAGCTGGCCGAGCGGCTGCGCCAGTCGGGGACCGGGGTCGACGTTCGCCTCGACCCCGGGATCGACGGTGACGTCGCGGTGGCGCGCCTGACCTACCGGGTCGTTCGCGAGGGCCTGCGCAACGTCACGAAGCACGCCCACGCGCAGGCCGTGCAGGTCGTCGGCACGGTCGAGGGCGAGCGCGTCTGCGTCGAGGTGCGCGACGACGGCCGCGGGATCGGCGAGGGGGGTCTCGACGCCGCGGTCGCCGAGGGACACCTCGGGCTGCGCCTCCTCGAGGACACCCTGCGCACGCTCGGCGGCACCCTGCTGCTCACCTCGCTCCCCGAAGGCGGCACGACCCTCGTGGCGAGGTTCCCGCTCGCCCTCGGCGCCGAGGCCGACTGATCCGGCTCGCCGGGCGCGCCCGGACGCACGGGCGGTGGGTGGTGCTCGCCGCTCAGCCGGAGCCGGTGTCGCGCAGAGCGGCGACCATGCCGCGGAGGATGCGCAGGGCATCGGCCTGCTCGATGTCGGTCAGACCGGACAGCATCCTGACCTCGACGGACCGGACCGCAGCGGTCGCCGCCTCGAGGCTTCGTCGTCCGCGCGGCGTGAGTCGGGTCGGGAGAGCCCTCCCGACGGGAGCGGACGTGGGCCTCGTCACGTAGCCGTCGCGTTCGAGGGCCTGCAGGAGCACGTTCATCGACTGGCGGGTCACGAAGGCCCCCCGGGCCAGCTCGGAGTTCGACAGGCCCGGGCGCTGGGCCAGCAGCTCGAGGCACGAGTAGTGGGTGACGCTCATCCCGAGCGGACGCAGCACCTCCTCCATCGCGGCCCGCAGCGCGCTCGATGCCTCTTTCAGCAGGTAGCCCAGCGACGTCTCGAGATCGATGCCCGCACCGTCTTGACTCATGTCAGCATTCTGACATAGTAGTTGGTGTCAGAAAACTGACATTCGCACTCTCGCCAGGAGCCAGCCATGCCGGTCACCGGACCCGACTTCATCTCCCTGCAAGCCACCGACCTCGACGCCTCCCGGGCGTTCTACGAGCAGTACCTCGGCCTGGTGCGCTCACCGGCCGGGCCACCGCACGCCGTCGTCTTCGAAACGTCCCCCGTCGCCTTCGCGCTCCGCGAGGTCGTTCCGGGCACCGACCTCGCGTCCGTGGCCCGGCCCGGCCTCGGCACCGCGGTCTGGCTCCTCGCGACCGACGTCCAGGCCATCCACGACGCGATGGTCGCCGACGGTCGCACCATCGTCTCCCCACCGGTCGACGGCCCGTTCGGCCTGACCTTCACCTTCGCGGACCCGGACGGCTACCACGTCACCCTCCACGACCGCTCCTGACCGCTGCACCGGACCCACGCTCGCGAAGGCCGACCGCCCGCGCGCAGCACGTAGCCACCCGCCCCCTTCCGGGCAGCCAACTCGGCAGGAGTCCGATGCGCTCGTGCGGTGGTCAGCCGCCCGAGACGGCGTTGATGATGTGGACGCGCGCGCCGGCCGGCACGTCGGCCCCCACCCCGTCCCCGCGCGTCGCGTCCTCACCGTTGACGAACACCTTGACGTGGCGGCGGATCTGGCCGCGCTCGTCGCGCACCTTGCCGTCGAGGATGCGGTGCTCGGCGAACGCGCGGTCGAGCAGCTCGGCGACGGTCTGCGACTCGGCGGGCGACTCCACCTCGATCTCGCTCACCCCGCCGACGAGGTCGCGCAGCATGCCGGGCAGGATGACACGGACGGCGGACGGCATACGGAACCCCTTCCTGCTCAGGCGATCTGAGCCGCGCGGACGACGAGCACGTCGGGCAGCTGGGTGGCGATGCGGGTGAAGGACTCCCCCTCGTCGGACGACGCGAAGACGTCGCCGTTGCGCGTGCCGAGGTAGACCCCGACGGGGTCGGCCTCGTCGAGGGCGGCGGCGTCACGCAGCACGCAGGTGAAGCTGTGCGCGGGGAGTCCGACGCTCTGCTCACGCCAGTGGGCTCCCCCGTCGTCGGACCGCTGCACCTGCAGCTGGGCACCGGGCGGGATGCGCTCGCCGTCGTCGGCGACGGGCACGTTCCAGACGACGCCGGGACGGCGCGGGTGCGCGAGGATGGTGAACCCGAAGTCGGTGGGCAGCCCGTCGGCGATCGAGCTCCACGTGCGCCCGTTGTCGTCGGAGCGGTAGACGCCCTTGTGGTTCTGCGCGTAGAGCTCACCCTCGGCCGAGCCGCGCGCCACCTTGTGCACGCACTGGCCGTACTCGGGGTACTCGTCGTCGGGCATGAAGTAGGCGCGGATGCCGGGGTTGCTCGCCTCCCACGACCCGCCCCCGTCGGCGGAGCGGTAGACGCCACCCGCGCTCATCGCGACGAGGAGGTTCTCGGGGTGCCCGGGCTCGGGGACGATGGTGTGGACGGCGCCTCCGCCGAAGCCCGGCTCCCACGTCGGGCGGTGCGGGTGGTCCCAGAGCCCGCGGACGAGCTCGTAGTGGTCGCCGCGGTCGGTGCTGCGGAAGAGCGCGTGCGGCTCGACCCCGGCCCACACGACGTCGGCGTCGTTGGGGTCGGGCGTCAGCTGCCACACCCGCTCGAGGGCGGTGTCGGTGTCGGTCGGGAACGCGAGGGCGCGCTCCGCGCTCTCGGTCCACGTGCGGCCCGCGTCCGTGCTGACCTGCACGGTCGGCCCCCAGTGCCACGACTTGACGCCGGCGAGCACGGTCGAGCGGCCCTCCCGGGTGTCGACGGCGACGGAGGCGACCTCGCTCATGAGGAAGTGGGGGCCCTCGAGGGTCCACTCCGCACGGTCGCTGCTGCGGGCGATCCACAGGCCCTTGCGGGTGCCGATGGCGACGATGGTCTCGGTCATGTTGACAGTGTCCACTAACCGCCTTGGGCCGACAAGGGTCCGACGACGGCGTTGTCGACCGGCCGCCCGGCGAGCAGCGCCTCCACCTGGGCGCGCACGAGCGCCTTGGCGCGCGGGCGCATCGCGTCGGTCGCCCCGCCGACATGCGGCGTGAGCAGCACCCCCGGCGTCGTCCAGAGCGGGTGGTCCTCCGGCAGCGGTTCTGGGTCGGTGACGTCGAGGGCCGCACGCAGCCGACCCGACGCACACTCCGCGACGAGCGCGTCGGTGTCGACGACGGGCCCCCGGGCCACGTTGACGAGCAGCGCGCCGTCCGGCATCCGGGCGAGGGCGTCCGCGTCGAGGAGGTGGCGGGTGGCCTCGGTCAGCGGCACGATGACGACGACGACGTCGTGCTCCGGCAGCAGCGCGGGCAGCTCGACGATGCCGTGCACGTGCTCGACGAGGTCGTCACCCGCCCGGGCACGCGACGCGACCGCCGTCACCGTCACCTCGAACGGCGCGAACCGGCTCGCGATGGCGCGGCCGATGCGGCCGTAGCCGACGACGAGCACCTTCCGGTCGGCGAGCGCCGGGCGCAGTCGCAGCGGCACCCAGTGGCGGGCCGCCTGCGCGGCCACGAACTCCGGCACGTCGCGGATCGAGGCCAGCGTCAGGGTGAGGGCGAGCTCGGCGGTCGAGGCGTCGTGCACCCCCGCGGCGTTGCACAGCGTCACGCCGTCGGGCACGACGTCGGCGTACTGCTCGTAGCCGGCGCTCTGCAGCTGCACGACCTCGAGCGCGGTCAGCCCCTGCGTCACCCGCGCGAGGTCGAGCGAGGTCATGTAGGGCATGACGGCATACCTGATCTCGGGGCCGCGGGGGTGCGGCGCCGCCATGTCCCAGACGACGGCGTCGACGCCGTCGAGGTCGGCGAGCGCCTCCGCGTAGTCGGCTTCGGGCACGGACACGACGAGCGGGGAGGTCGGCATGCACCCACGCTAGGCGACGCTCCCTCCCCGGGTGCGACGGGGAGGTGACGGACCGCGGGGCCTGCGGGCGGCGCGGGCTAGGCTCACCGACGTGAGCGCGCTCCCCCACGTCCTGTCCCTCCGGTCCGGGCGACGCACCCCGCCGCCGGGAGGCGGCCGGCCCACCGCCATCGCCAAGGCGCCCGTCGACTCGGCGGAGGTGCGCGACCCCGGGCCGAAGCACGGCGGGCTCGGCAGCGGTGTCGTCGGCGACGAGGTCGGCAACCCCAAGCACCACGGCGGCTCGCTGCAGGCGGTCTACGCCTATTCGCGCGAGGACCAGCTGTGGTGGGGCGAGCAGATCGGGCGGCCCGTCGTGGCAGGCGATTTCGGCGAGAACCTCACCACGCTGGGCGTGGACACCACCCACGCCCTCGTCGGCGAGACGTGGCGCATCGGCGAGGTCGTGCTCCGGGTCGAGGTGCCGCGCATGCCGTGCAGCACCTTCGCGAAGCACATGGGCGAGCCGCGGTGGGTGCGCCGTTTCAGCGAGGCGGGGCGCACCGGCGCCTACCTGTCGGTCGTGACCCCCGGCGTCCTCACCGTCGGCACGCCGATCGTGGTGGAGCGGCCGGAGCACGACGTCGACCTGCTCGTGCTCTTCCGCGCCATCACCGGGGACCTCGACGCCGCACGCCGCGTCGTGGCGTCAGGCGTCACCCACCCGGACGTCGAGCGCGGCCTCGTCGAGGCCCTCGAGCGCCGCGGGGCCTGAGTCCCCCGCGGATCGACGGCCGCGCCCAGCCGTTCAGCGTCCTGCCGTGGGACACAATGGGGTATGCCGTCCCCGTCCCGACCGCTGCGCCGCGCCCTCGTGAGCGGTGTCGCCGCCGCCCTGCTCGTGTCGGCCGGCGCGTCGGCCTGCTCGACGACGCAGCCGGGACCGTCGTCCGACGACGTCTCGACGTCGACCGGGGCCGGCAGCGGTGGCGCCGCCAGCACGGGTGGCCCCGCCGCCACGGCGACGTCGGAGTCCGGCACCGCGACGACGTCCACGGCGCCGACGAGCACCACGACTCCCCGGCCGACCGGGCCGGTGACGCTGCTCGGGGGCCTCGACATCGCCTGGTCGGTGGCCGTGCTGCCCGACGGCAGCGCCCTCGTCAGCGAGCGCAACACGGGCCGCGTGCACCTGGTGCCGAAGCCCGGGTCGGGAGGCCGGTCGACCGTCGTCGGTCGCCTGCCCATCACCCGCACGGAGGGTGAGGGCGGCCTGCTCGGGCTGGCCGTGGCGGCCGACTTCGCGACCGACCCGACCGTCTACGCGTACTACTCGACCGACGACGACAACCGCATCGCGGCCGTGCCGTGGCGCGACGGCGCGCTCGGTGAGCCCGACGTGATCTTCTCCGGCATCCCGCGGGGTCGCAACCACAACGGCGGCCGCATCGCCTTCGGCCCCGACGGGTACCTCTACGCCGGCACCGGTGAGGCGGGTGATACCGCCCTGTCGCAGAACCTCGGCTCGCTCGGGGGCAAGATCCTGCGCATCACGCGGCAGGGCGATCCCGCCCCCGGCAACCCCTTCGGCGGATCGCCGATCTGGTCCTACGGCCACCGCAACGTCCAAGGCCTTGCGTGGGACAGCCGGAAACGCCTGTGGGCCAGCGAGTTCGGGCAGAACACGGAGGACGAGCTCAACCTCATCACGCCCGGCGGCAACTACGGCTGGCCGGAGGTCGAGGGCAAGGCCGGCGAACCCGACTTCATCGACCCGGTCGCCCAGTGGCCGACGTCGGAGATGTCGCCGAGCGGCATCGCGGTCGGGCCCGACGGCGCCGTCTACATGGCCGCCCTGCGCGGGCAGTCCGTCTGGCGCGTGCCCGTCGACGCCGACGGCACGGCGGGCACCCCGACCCGGCACCTGCAGGGCACCTACGGCCGCATCCGCGACATCCGGTTCGTCGCGGGCCGCGCGTGGGTCACGACGAGCAACAACGACGGCGCCGACCGCCTCATCTCGCTCCCGCTCGCCGACGTCGGCGCCCGCTGACCCAGCACCCCCTGACGTCGAGAGGCCACGTCGCGTGGGCCTTCTCGCGTCGAGAGGCCACCGTATGCCGCCGCGCGCGGCGGGCGGCATACGGGAACGTCACGCGACGTGGCCCCTCGACTGGGTCGGACCCACGAAGAGTGGCCTCTCGACGGTTACTGGAGCTTGGCGAGGATGATCTCGCGGGCCTTCCCGGCGTCGGCCTGGCCCTTCATCGCCTTCATGACCTGCCCGATGAGCGCCCCGGCGGCGGCCACCTTGCCGTCGCGGATCTTCGCCGCGACGTCGGGGTTGGCCGCGATGACCTCGTCGACGGCCGCCTCGAGGGCACCGTCGTCCTGCACGAGCTCGAGGCCGCGCGCGTCGGCGACGGCCGTCGGGGTGCCCTCGCCGGCGAGGACGCCGTCGAGCACCTGGCGCGCCATCGAGTCGTTGAGCCGTCCCGCGGTCACGAGCCCGTCGAGCTCCGCGACGTGCGCGGGCGTCAGACCCAGCCCGGCGGCGTACGTGACGATGTCCTGGCCCTCCGCGTTGGCGCGACGCGACGGCTCACCGAGCCACCACTTGCGCGCCGCCGCGGGGCTGGCACCCGCCGCCACCGTCTCCTCGATGAGCTCGACGGCGCCGGCGTTGACGACGTCGCGCATCTCGAGATCGCTGTAGCCCCAGTCGGACTGGAGCCGCTTGCGACGCAGGCCGGGAGGCTCGGGAAGGGTGCCACGCAGCGCCTCGACCGTCTCGCGCGAGGGCGCGACGGGCACGAGGTCGGGCTCGGGGAAGTAGCGGTAGTCCTCGGCGTCGGACTTGACGCGGCCCGAGGTGGTGATGCCGGTGTCCTCGTGCCAGTGACGCGTCTCCTGCAGGATCGAGCCGCCGCCGTCGAGGATCGCCGCGTGGCGTGAGATCTCGTAGCGCACGGCCCGCTCGACCGAGCGCAGCGAGTTGACGTTCTTCGTCTCGGTGCGGGTGCCGAGGGGCACGGCGAGCTGGGCCTCGTCGAGCGGCGCACCGACGCGCGGCCGCAGCGAGACGTTGGCGTCGCAGCGCATCGAGCCCTGCTCCATCTTGACGTCACTGACGTCGAGGGCCCGCAGCAGCTCGCGCAGCGCCGAGACGTAGGCCTTGGCGACCTCGGGCGCGCGCTCCCCCGCCCCGACCATCGGCTTGGTGACGATCTCGATGAGCGGGATGCCGGCACGGTTGTAGTCGACGAGCGAGTGGTCGGCGCCGTGGATGCGGCCGGTCGCGCCGCCGATGTGCAGCGACTTGCCGGTGTCCTCCTCCATGTGCGCGCGCTCGATCTCGACGCGGTAGGTGCTGCCGTCCTCGAGCTCGACGTCGAGGTAGCCCTCGTAGGCGATCGGCTCGTCGTACTGCGACGTCTGGAAGTTCTTCGGCATGTCCGGGTAGAAGTAGTTCTTCCGCGCGAAGCGGCACCACTGCGCGATCTCGCAGTTGAGGGCGAGGCCGATGCGGATGGCCGACTCGACGGCCTTCTCGTTGACGACCGGCAGCGCGCCGGGCAGCCCGAGGCAGACGGGGCAGACCTGCGAGTTCGGCTCCGCGCCGAACTCCGTGGGGCAGCCGCAGAACATCTTCGTGGCGGTGTGCAGCTCGACGTGCACCTCGAGGCCCATGACGGGGTCGAACTTGCCCATGGCCTCGTCGTAGTCCATGACGGCGTCGGCGGTGGCCGTGCTCATCTCAGGCTCCCTTCGCAGCAGCAGCGCCGCCCAGCTCGGGCGCGCGGTCGAGGATCGGACCGCCCCATCGGTCGACGAGGGCCTTCTCGAGGGCGGCGCCCACGGAGTAGAGGCGCTCGTCCTTGGTGGCCGGGGCGAGGATCTGGATGCCGGCCGGCAGGCCGTCCTCGTCGGCGAGGCCGGACGGCACGGACATGCCGGGGACGCCCGCGAGGTTGGCCGGGATCGTGGCGATGTCGTTGAGGTACATGGCCATCGGGTCCTCGAGCTTGTCGCCGAGCTTGAAGGCCGTGGTCGGGGCCGTCGGGCTCACGAGCACGTCGACCTTGGCGTATGCCGCGTCGAAGTCCTGGGCGATGAGCGCGCGGACCTTCTGCGCCGAGCCGTAGTAGGCGTCGTAGTAGCCGGAGCTGAGCGCGTACGTGCCGAGGATGATGCGGCGCTTGACCTCGTCGCCGAAGCCGGCGTCGCGGGTGGCCGCCATGACCTGCTCGGCGCTCGGGGCGTCGACGCCCTCGGGCAGCACCCGCATGCCGTAGCGCATCGCGTCGAACTTCGCGAGGTTGCTCGAGGCCTCGCTCGGGAGGATGAGGTAGTAGGCAGCCAGGGCGTACTCGAAGTTCGGGCAGCTCACCTCGACGACCTCGGCCCCCAGCTCCTCGAGCAGCGCGACCGACTCGTCGAACCGCGCGCGGACACCGGGCTGGTAGCCCTCGCCGCCCAGCTCCTTGACGACGCCGATCCGCATGCCGCGCACGTCGGCCGCTCGGGCCGCCTCGACGACCGGGGGCACCGGCGCGTCGATCGAGGTCGAGTCCATCGGGTCGTGGCCGCCCATGACGGCGTGCAGCAGGGCCGTGTCGAGCACGGTGCGTCCGCACGGACCGGCCTGGTCGAGCGAGCTGGCGAGGGCGACGAGCCCGTAGCGCGAGACGCCGCCGTAGGTCGGCTTCGTGCCGACGGTCGCGGTCACGGCGGCCGGCTGGCGGATCGAGCCGCCGGTGTCGGTGCCGGTCGCGAGCGGCGCCTGGAACGAGGCGAGCACCGAGCTCGAGCCGCCGCCGGAGCCGCCGGGGATGCGGTCGAGGTCCCAGGGGTTGTGCGACGGGCCGTAGGCCGAGTGCTCCGTCGAGGAGCCCATCGCGAACTCGTCCATGTTCGTCTTGCCGAGGATCGGCAGGCCGGCCTCGCGCAGCTTCGTCACGACGGTCGCGTCGTAGGGCGGCACCCAGCCCTCGAGGATGCGGCTGCCGCACGTCGTGGGCACGCCCTTCGTCGTCATGACGTCCTTGACGGCGATCGGCACGCCCGCGAGCGGCCCGAGCCTCTCGCCGGACTGCCGCCGCTCGTCGATCGCGCGTGCCTGGGCGAGCGCGCCGTCGGTGTCGACGTGCAGGTAGGAGTGCACCTGCCCGTCGACGGCGGCGATGCGGTCGAGGTGCGCCCGGGTCACCTCCACGGAGCTGATCGTCTTGCTCGCGAGGGCGTCGGCCAGGTCGGCGGCGGTCGCCCTCGTCAGGTCGGTTGGCAGGTCGGTCACGTCGGTGCCTTCGGTTCGTTGCTGCGACAAGCGGTTTCGTGGGTGCCCGTCACGGGCGGGGGCGTATGCCGGGTGCTGGGCGACACGGCACACGCGAGCAGGTCGGTGGCTCAGTCCTCGTCGAGGATGCGCGGCACCGAGAAGCGCTGCTGCTCGGCCTCGGGCGCACCCGCGAGCACGGCGTCGGCGCCGAGGCTGGGGCGGACCACGTCGGGGCGGGTCACGTTGGTCAACGGCATCGGGTGCGACATCGGGGCGACGCCCTCGGTGGGGGCCTGCTGGACCTTGGCCACGGACTCGAGGATGACCCCGAGCTCACCCACCATGCGGTCGAGCTCGGCGTTCGAGAGCTCGATGCGGGCGAGGCCGGCCAGGTGGGCGACGTCGTCGCGGGACAGGGATGACATGGGCGTCAGTCTATGGGGACACGGCCGGGCCGCCTCCACCGTGTCCTCCGCGGGGGGTCGCTCGTTGTGCACGGCACGCGCAACCACAAGGAGTCCCCTCGATGACGAGCCCGACCACGCCCGCGGCCCCTTCCCCCGACACCTCGACCGACACCTCGACCGACGTCACGACCGACGCACCCGCGCCGACCGCCCAGACCGCCCAGACCGCCCAGACCGCGCCGACGGCGCCGCAGGATCGTGCCTCTGCGCGCGCCGTCGCCGCACTCTCGTCGTCGCGCTCCCCCGGCGTGCGGGTGGGCGCGCGCCGGACGGCATCCACCGTCGGGGCCGGTGTGCGGCACCTGCGGCGCCTGCTCGGCACCCTGGCCTGGACCGCGTGCCTGCTCGCGGCCGCGGCGCTGCTGCTCGGCACGCTGCTCGTCGCGGTCCAGGCGAACACCCGGAACGCGCTCGTGGCGGCCGTGCTGCACGCCGCAGACTGGGCCGACCTCGGGGTCTTCAGCCGCGACGCCGGCATCAAGCACTTCACCGGTGGGGGCTCGGCCGTCAAGAACGCGCTCGTCAACTGGGGGGTCGGCGCGGTGGCGTGGCTCGCCGTCGGGCGGGTGGCCCGCCGCGTGCTCGGCGGCTGATCCCCCGTCGACGCGCCGGGTCAGGCGCGCCCGGTCAGTCGCACCGGGTCAGTCGCGAGACCTCCGGCGCCGGTCGATGACCCACCGGCGCAGCACGTTGCGGCCGGTGCCCCAGATGCCGTGGCGGAAGAGCAGGACGATGACCACGAAGATCGAGCCGGTGATGAGGCCGATGCCCTCGAAGCCCGAGCTCGCGAGGTAGTCCTCGAGGGTCACGACGACCCCGGCGCCGACGAGACCGCCCCACAGGGTGCCGATGCCGCCGAGCACCGTGACGAGCACGACCTTGCCCGAGGTCGTCCACATCAGCTCCTGGAGCGAGGCGAACTGGTGGCTGACGGCGAAGACGCCACCGGCGAGGCCGGCGAGGCCCGCGGAGATGACGAACGCGGTGATCTTGTAGCGCTCGACGTCGTAGCCGAGCGCGCGGGCCCGGGCGGGGTTGTCGCGCACGGCCGTCAGCACCCGGCCGAAGGGCGAGTTGACGACGCGCCAGGCGAGCAGCACGCCGAGCAGGATCATCGCCGCACCGACGTAGTAGAAGTAGAACGGGTCGGTCTCGACGAGCTCGATGCCGAAGAAGTTGCGCGGGATGCCCTGCAGGCCGTTCTCGCCGCCGGTGAGGTCACGGGCCTGGTTGGCGACGAAGTAGAGCATCTGCGCGAAGGCCAGCGTCACCATGGCGAAGTAGATGCCGGTGCGCCGCACCGACAGGTAGCCGATCGGCCAGGCGATGAGCATCGAGAAGAGGGCGCCGCCGAGCACGGCGACGGGGAACGGCACGCCCCAGTGCGTCGCGATGAGGCCGGTGCAGTAGGCCGAGCCGCCCCAGAACGCGGCGTGGCCGAAGCTCAGCAGGCCGGTGAACCCGAGCAGGAGGTCGACGCTGATCGCGAAGAGGCCCCAGCAGAGGATGTCCATCGCGACGGGCGGGTAGACCCAGTACGGCAGCAGCACGGCGACGGCGAGGCCAGCCAGCAGCAGCACGTAGCGGAGCGGGTTGCGCCGGGACAGGATCGAGGGTTGGGCCAGGTCGACGTCGACCGTGGCGGTCAGCTGCTCACTCATGCGACCTCCTCCCGTCCGAAGAGCCCCGAGGGCCGGACGAGGACGACGAGCGCCATCAGCACGAAGATGACGATCTGGGCGTAGGTGGGGGCGTAGGCGATGCCATAGGCCTCGACGAGTCCGACGAGGAAGCCGGCGACCACCGCCCCGAGGATGGAGCCGAGGCCGCCGATGACGACGACGGCGAAGAGCACGATGATGAAGTTGCTGCCCATCTCGGCGGTGATGGCCCGCGTCGGCGCGGCGAGCACGCCGGCGAGGCCGGCCAAGGCGATGCCGAAGCCGAAGACCGGGGTCACCCACCGGCCGACGTTGATGCCGAGCGCGCGGGTGCGCTCGGGCGCCTCGGTCGAGGCCCGCACGATCATGCCGATCCGCGTCCGCGTCAGGAGCAGCCCGACGGCCACGCAGACGACGACGGAGAAGAGGCAGGCGAAGATCGCGTAGACCCCGAGGTTGACGCTGCCGACGCTGACCTGGCCGCCGAGGCCGGCGGGCACCTCGTAGGGCAGGCCGGAGACGCCGTAGCGCTGCTTGACGGCCTCGACGAGGATCAGCGTGAGCCCGAAGGTCAGCAGGAAGTTGTAGAGCGGGTCGAGCGCGAGCAGCCACCGCACGAGGAGGCGCTCCATGAGCACCCCGAAGCCGAACATGAGGATCGGCACGACGACGAGCGCGACCCAGAAGCCGACGTGCAGCTCACCGAGCAGCACCGCGGAGATGACGGCACCGAGCATGTAGCAGGCGCCGTGGGAGAAGTTGACGACTCCGAGCACGCCGAAGATGACGGCGAGCCCCAGCGCTGACAGCGCGTAGAACCCACCGGCGGCGAGCCCCTGGAGGGTGTACTGGATGAATTCGCTCATGTCTCTCGCTCGTTCGCGGTCGATCGGGCCGGACGGTGCGGGGTCGCCACCCCGGCCGTCTGCCGTCCGGTGCGTCCGCGGGGACGCGGCCGGACGGCATACGGGCGCGGGGAACGGGCCCCACGGGGTGGGTCAGCTCATCGAGCAGGCCGGGTTCGCCTCGCCGTACGCCTCGGCGGCGGGGATGGTCTTCTCGATGTCCTCGTAGTCCCACTCCTCGGGGGCGGAGCTCTTGACCTTGGCGAGGTAGACGTCGTGCGTCACGGCGTGGTCGGCCTTGCGGACCTCACCGTTGCGCAGGAAGACGTCGTTGATCTTCTTGCCCTCGAGCTTGGCCACGACGGCGTCGGCGTCGTCGGTGCCGGCCTCCTGGACCGCCTCGAGGTAGTTCATCGCGGCGGAGTAGTTGGCGGCGTGGGCGAAGGACGGACGCGTGTTCGTCTTCTCCTTGAAGCGGTCGGCCCACTTCTTGTTCTCGGCGTCGAAGTTCCAGTACCAGGCGTCGGTGAACTGGGTGCCGGCGAACTGGTCGACGCCGAGCGAGTGGATGTCGGTGATGAACATCAGGCCGACGGCGAGCTGGACCTTGCCCTTGAGGGCGCTCTGGTTGAACTGCTTGACGAAGTTGATGAGGTCGCCGCCGGCGTGCATCGAGCCGACGACCTTGGGGCTGCCCTCGCCGGCCTTGGTGATGAAGGTCGCGAAGTTGTCGCTCGGGAACGGCGAGGCGATGGACTGGCCGACCGTGCCACCCGCCTTCGTCACCTCACCGCTGAAGGACGTGTTCATGTCCTGGCCGAAGGCGTAGTCGGGGTAGACGATGTTCCAGCTCGTGCCGCCCTCCTTGGTGATCGTGCCGGCGGTGCCGCGCGCGAGCATGGCCGTGTTGTAGGCCCAGTGGAAGGTGTACTTGTTGCAGCTCGCGCCGGTCAGGGCCGTCGTGCCCGCACCGATGTTGATGTAGAGCTTCTTCTTGTTCTTGGCCTGCGTGGCGACGGCGAGCGCGGCGGCCGAGTTCGGCACGTCGAGGATGATGTCGGCCTTCTGCCGGTCGTACATCTCCTGCGACTTCGAGTTCGCGACGTCGGCCTTGTTCTGGTGGTCCGCCGTGACGACCTCGATGGTCTGGGCGACGGCCTTCTCGCCGTACTTGGCCTTGTAGTCCTCGATCGCCATCTCGATGGCGACCTTGCTGTTCGGGCCGGAGAGGTCCTTGTAGACGCCCGACTGGTCGTTGAGCAGGCCGAGCACGACCTTGTCGTCGGTGAGCTTGCTCGATCCGCCGGACTGGGGGCCGCCGGCCCCTCCGCACGCGGCGAGCGCGAGCGACGCGGTCGCCGCGATGGCGACGGTGCCCTGGACTGTCCTGCTACGCATGTCCCCTCCTGGGGTTGTGACGGGTGTGACAGATGTGACGGGAAGGCGGGTGAGGTGGGTGTGGCGGGGTGGTCCCGGGGCCGCGAGGGGCCGACCGGGCGGCGGGAGCGGCGCGGCGCTACATCCCGAGGTAGGTGAGCAGCTCGCTCCTGCGGGAGCGGAACTCCTCGTTGCCGAGGTGCTCGACGACGGCGCCCTGGGCGAGCAGGTAGTGGCGGTCGGCGACGGTGGCAGCGAACGTGACGTTCTGCTCGACGAGCAGCACACCGACGCCCTGCTGCTTGATCTCGCGGATGATCTCGCCGATCCGCTGCACGATGACGGGCGCGAGACCCTCGCTCGGCTCGTCGAGGAGCAGCAGCCGCGAGCCCATCCGCAACACGCGCGCCATGGCGAGCATCTGCTGCTCGCCGCCGGAGAGCCGGGTGCCGGGGAAGTCGCGGCGCTCGTGCAGCACGGGGAAGAAGTCGTAGACCTTCTCGATCGACCACGCGTCCTCGTGCACGACCGGGGGCAGCAACAGGTTCTCGGCGACGCTGAGGCTGGCGTAGATGCCGCGGTCGTCGGGCACCCAGCCGATGCCGGCCCGGGCCCGGGCGTCGGGCGAGCGCCGTGTGAGGTCCTGGCCGTCGAGGCCGACGGCGCCCTCGATCTGGCGGTGCAGACCCATGACCGAGCGCAGCAGCGTCGTCTTGCCCGCGCCGTTGCGCCCGACGAGGGTGACGACCTCCCCGGGCGCGACGTCGATGCTGACGTCGGTGAGCACCCGGGCCTCGCCGTACCACGCCGAGAGGTCGGAGACCTCGAGCATCGGCGAGCGCCCCTGCGCCACCGGGGAGTCGGTGGTGACCGTCGTCGTGCCGGTGTCGTCACTCATGCGCTGCTCCGAGGTATGCCGTGATGACGCGCTCGTCGGCGCGCACCTGCTCGTAGGACCCTTCGGCGAGCACCTGGCCCGACTGGAGCACCGTGACGCGGTCGGCGAGCGAGCCGACGACGTGCATGTTGTGGTCGACGAAGACGACGGTGCGGCCTTCGGCGAGCTCCTTGACGAGGGCGATGGTGCGGTCGACGTCCTCGATGCCCATGCCGGCCGTCGGCTCGTCGAGGAGGAGCAGCTTCGGGTCGAGGGCGAGGGCGATGGCGAGCTCGAGCGCGCGCTTCTGGCCGTAGGCGAGCGACGACGCGGGGGCGTCCGCCCGGTCGGCGAGGCCCACCCGGTCGAGCAGGTGCGGGGCGCGGTCGCGGAAGGTCGCGAGGCGCGAGACCGACCGCCACCACTGCCGGCCCATGCCGGTCGGGCTGGCGAGGGCGAGCTCGAGGTGCTCGCGCAGCGTCATCGCCTCGAAGAGGCTCGTGATCTGGAAGGACCGCGCGATGCCGAGCGGCGCGATCTGCTCGGGGGCGAGGCCGGTGATGTCGCGGCCGTCGAAGACGACCGCGCCGGAGCTCGGGGTGAGGAAGCCGGTGAGGAGGTTGAAGAGCGTCGTCTTGCCGGCGCCGTTCGGCCCCACGAGGGCGTGGACGGTGCCTCGCTCGACCGTCAGGTCGACCTCGGAGACGGCCCGGAAGCCACGGAACTCCTTGGTCAGGGCCCGGGTCTCGAGCAACGGGGTAGCCGTCAAGACCAGCACCTCCTCGTGCGTCGTGTCGCGGTTGCGGGGGCCGCCGGCAGAACGCCGGCGGCGGGAACTTCGGGCAAGCCTAGGAGGACGGCCCGTCGATGTGACGGTGGCGACACACACACCTGGCCCTGGTTAGTGGGCTGCGCCCACATGCACGGAGCCATCCCCCACCGTCGAGTGGCCATTCCGTGCGGGTCCCCTCCGTCGAGTGGCCACTCCTTGCGGGTCTGGCCGAGCGCCGGTCCGCGTCAGCCACCGGGACGTCACGGCATACGCCCGCGTCGACGGTCGCACCACGCTCACGACCCGCCGGAGCCTCGTGGCCACTCGACCACGAGGCACCCACAGAAGGTGGCCTCTCGACGGTCGGGGTCAGTCGGGGGAACCGGTC
The DNA here is from genome assembly GCF_039542985.1 of Terrabacter aeriphilus. Classification (NCBI taxonomy): domain Bacteria; kingdom Bacillati; phylum Actinomycetota; class Actinomycetes; order Micrococcales; family Intrasporangiaceae; genus Terrabacter; species Terrabacter aeriphilus. Next base: position 49,381 of record NZ_BAABIW010000011.1, on the reverse strand, counting down.
TCGAGGAGGCGGCGGAAGCCGTCCTCGTCGAGCACCGTGAGCCCGAGCTCCTCGGCCTTGGCGGCCTTGGAGCCGGCGTTCGCGCCGACGACGACGAAGTCGGTCTTCTTCGACACCGAGCCGGACGCCTTGCCACCGCGGCTGATGATCGCCTCCTTGGTCTCGTCACGCGAGAAGCCCTCGAGCGAGCCCGTCACGACCACCGTCCTGCCCTCGAGGGTGCGCGGCGTCGACGCGTCGACCTCGTCGGCCATGCGGACCCCGGCGTCGGCCCACCGACGCACGATCTCGCGGTGCCAGTCGACCGCGAACCAGGCGGTCACGGCCTCGGCGATCACCCCGCCGACCCCCTCGGCCTCGGCGAGCTCCTCCGTCGAGGCCGTCCGGATGGCCTCCATCGAGCCGAAGTGCGTCGCGAGCGCCCGCGCCGCCGTGGGCCCGACGTGGCGGATCGACAGTGCGACGACGACGCGCCAGAGCGGCTGTCTTTTGGCCTTCTCGAGCTCGGCGAGCAGCGTCTCCCCGCCGGCCGACAGCACCCGACCCTCGACGACGGCGTCGTCCGGGTCGGTCTTCTTCGCGGCCCGGGTGTAGAGCGGCACGCGCGACAGCTTCTCGCGGGTGATGCCGTACTCCCCCGCGTGCGGGCTGCCCTCGGGCGGTGCGAACAGGTCGCCCTCGTCGGTGACGACCCCGGACTCGAGCAGGGCGTTCGCGCCCTCCCAGCCGAGGGCCTCGATGTCGAGGCCGCTGCGCGAGGCGAGCGCGAAGACCCGCTCGCGCAGCTGGCTCGGGCACGAGCGCGTGTTGGGGCAGCGGATGTCCTTGTCGCCCTCCTTCTCGGGCGCGAGGGTCGTGCCGCACGAGGGGCACTCCGTCGGCATGACGAAGGCCCGCTCGGTGCCGTCGCGCAGGTCGACGACCGGCCCGACGATCTCGGGGATGACGTCGCCGGCCTTGCGCAGCACGACGGTGTCGCCGATGAGCACGCCCTTGCGCTCGACCTCGTACGCGTTGTGCAGGGTCGCGTTCTCCACCGTCGACCCCGCGACGACGACCGGCTCCATCACCCCGTAGGGCGTGACCCGACCGGTGCGCCCGACGTTGACCCGGATGTCGAGCAGCCGGGTGTTGACCTCCTCGGGCGGGTACTTGAAGGCGATGGCCCACCGGGGTGCCCTCGAGGTGGCTCCGAGCTGGCGCTGGAGCGACACCTCGTCGACCTTGACGACGATGCCGTCGATCTCGTGGGCCCGGTCGTGCCGGTGCTCGCCGTGGTAGGTCACGAACTCCTGCACCGCGGCGATGTCGTCGAGCACGCGCACCTCGTCGGAGGTCGGCAGGCCCCAGCCGTGCAGGGCGGCATACCCCTCGCTCTGGCGCTCGACGTCGAAGCCGCGGCGCGCGCCGATGCCGTGCACGAGCATCCGCAGCGGGCGGGTGGCCGTCACCTTCGGGTCCTTCTGGCGCAGCGAGCCGGCAGCCGCGTTGCGCGGGTTGGCGAAGGGCGCCTTGCCGGCCTCGACGAGGCTCGCGTTGAGGTCGGCGAAGGCCGCGGTCGGGAAGAAGACCTCGCCGCGGATCTCCACCAGCTCGGGCACGTCGTCGCCGGCGAGGCGGTCCGGGATGCCCTCGATGGTGCGGACGTTGTTGGTGACGTCCTCGCCGGTGCGGCCGTCGCCGCGGGTCAGGGCGCGTACGAGGCGGCCCTTCTCGTAGAGCAGGTTGATGGCGAGCCCGTCGATCTTCAGCTCGGTCAGGAAGTGCGCACCGGAGCCGACCTCGCGCTCGACCCGCTCGGCCCAGGTCTGCAGCTCCTCGAAGGAGAAGGCGTTGTCGAGGCTCAGCATGCGCTCGACGTGGTCGACCGTCTCGAACCCGGTCGCGAACGAGGCCCCGCCGACGTTCTGGGTCGGGCTCTCGGGCGTGCGCAGCGAGGGGAACCGCTCCTCGATCTCGCCCAGGCGCCGGATGATCGCGTCGTACTCGCCGTCGCTGATCGTCGGTGCGTCCTTGACGTGGTAGGCGAACTGCGCGGCGCCGGCCTGCTCGGCGAGCTCGGCCCACTCCTGGTGGACCTCGGGCGGGACGTCGTCGGTGACGGGGGTGGGGCCGGGCGCGGGGACGCTGCTCTCGCTCACGCGCACATCCTGCCAGCCGGGTCCGACGCCCGGGCGGGGCGACGTGCGCCACGTCCGGCCCACTCCCCTGTTCACCGGACGACTCACGGGTAACAATGGCCGCAGTCGTCGCTGCCGTCGTCTGCCCAGGTCGCTGCAAAGGAGCACCCATGACCAACCTCGCCGCCAACCTCGTCGCCACCGCCGGGCGGATCCCCGACAAGGTCGGCATCCGCCTCGACCAGCTCGAGGTGTCGTGGTCGGCCCTGCACCGGGCGGCGGCGGCCGTCGCGGCGCAGTTGCGGGCGATCGGGGTCGCCCCCGGCGACCGGGTCTCGCTCATCCTGCCGAACGTGCCGGCATACCCCGTCGCCTTCTACGGCACCCTGCTCGCGGGAGCGGTCGTCGTGCCGATGAACCCGCTGCTCAAGGCCGGGGAGATCGAGTACTTCTACGAGGACTCGGGCGCGAAGGTCAGCTTCGTGTTGCCGGACTTCGCCGAGGAGGCGCACAAGGCGGCCGCCCAGACCGGCACCCGCATCGTCGTGTGCGGCCCGACGGGACCGGCCGAGGGCCAGCTGCCCGAGGTGCCCGCCGACGAGGTCGTGCTCGAGCCCGTCGAGCGCGCCGACGACGACACGGCGGTGATCCTCTACACGAGCGGCACGACGGGCAAGCCCAAGGGCGCCGAGCTCACGCACTTCAACCTGCACCGCAACGCCGAGCGCTCGGCCGCCGACATCATGCAGATCACCGAGGACGACGTCATCATGGGGTGCCTGCCGCTCTTCCACGTCTTCGGCCTGACGTGCGGGCTCAACACCTCGGTGCAGCGCGGGTCGACCCTCAGCCTCATCCCCCGCTTCGACCCCGCCAAGGCCATCGAGGTGCTCGGGCGCGACCACGTGACGATCTTCCAGGGCGTCCCGACGATGTATGCCGCGATCCTCAACCACCCGAACGCCGACCAGGCCGACACCAGCAGCCTGCGCACCTGTGCGTCCGGGGGGTCGGCGATGCCCGAGGCCGTCATGAAGGCGTTCGAGGAGAAGTTCCACTGCCAGATCCTCGAGGGCTACGGCCTGTCGGAGACCTCTCCCGTCGCGTCGTTCAACATGCCCGACAAGCCGACGAAGCCGGGCACCATCGGCCGCGCGATCCCCGGGTGCGAGATGAAGCTCGTCGACCTCGAGGGCAACGACACCCCGGCCGGCGAGATCGGCGAGATCGCGATCCGCGGCGAGAACATCATGAAGGGCTACTGGAACCGCCCCGAGGCGACGAAGGAGGCCATCCCCGACGGGTGGTTCCGCTCGGGCGACCTCGCGACGGTCGACGACGAGGGCTACTTCACCATCGTCGACCGCAAGAAGGACATGATCATCCGCGGCGGCCTGAACGTCTACCCGCGCGAGGTGGAGGAGGTGCTCTACACGCACCCGGACGTGCTCGAGGCCGCGGTCGTCGGTGTCCCCGACGACCTCATGGGCGAGGAGGTGGGCGCGGCGGTCGTGCTGCGGCCCGGCTCGACGACGACGCTCGAGGACGTGCAGACCTACGTCAAGGAGCGGCTCGCCGCCTACAAGTACCCGCGCCGCATCTGGTCGCTCGACGAGCTGCCCAAGGGCCCGACGGGCAAGATCCTGCGCCGCGAGGTGCGTCCGGGCGTCGACGCCTGAGGCTCGCCGGCGGTCGCGCCACCCGCCCTCGGGAGGGCGCGACACGCGGCGGCTGGACTCGCCGTCGGTTTTGGGATATCCGGCCCTTTCGGGTGACACTGGGGTGGGGTCACTACCGACGTGCCGCGCCCCGTCCCGCCCGGGAGCGTCCGGCGGTACGTCTGCGAAGGGTTTTCCGCGTGAAGTCGAGCATCCGTTCTGCCGCAGTGTCAGGGGTGGCCGTGCTGGCCGTGCTGGGCGCGAGCGCCTGCAACGCTTCGGCCACGGCCGACAACGGCAAGCCGTCCACGAGCGCGTCGTCCGACAGCACGCCCTCCGAGACGCCCACCCCGACCCCGACCACAGACCCGGTCGTCTTCACGACGACGCCGGGCGAGCAGGCGGAGGACGTCGCCGTCGACACGCGCGTCACCGCCGCGGCCGAGAAGGGCACGCTGACCAAGGCCTCGCTCTCCTACGAGAGCAAGAAGGGCAAGAAGGTCGACGTCGAGGGTGACCTCGAGGGCGGCACGTGGACCGCGGGCGACCTGCTCGAACCGGGTGTCACCTACACCCTGGACATGGAGGCGACCGACACCGACGGCAAGGCCGTCGAGTCGACCCGCACCTTCTCGACCGCGAAGCTGACGCTCGACGACCAGGTCTACGTGGCCGTCTCGCCGCGCGACGGCGGCACGGTCGGCGTCGGCATGCCCGTCGTCGTCCGGTTCGACCTGCCGGTCACCGACAAGAAGAGCTTCGAGAAGAACATGTCGGTCACGGCCTCCCCTGCCCAGGCCGGCTCGTGGTACTGGCTCAGCTCGCGCGAGGCGCACTGGCGCCCGAAGACGTACTGGAAGGCCGGCACCAAGGTCCACGTCGAGGCCAACCTCAACGGCGTCCCCGCCGGCAGCAACCGATGGGGCCAGATGAGCCGCACCTCCGACTTCACCATCGGCCGCTCGGTCATCGCCAAGGTCAACCTCAAGACCGACCAGATGGACGTCTACATCAACGGGTCCAAGGTCAAGCGCATCCCCGTCACGGGCGGGCGCCCGGGGTTCACCACGCGCTCCGGCGTCAAGGTGATCATGGACAAGCAGACGAACATCACGATGCGCGCCGAGACCATCGGCCTGAAGAAGGACGACCCGAACTACTACGCCGACACCCCGGTCAAGTACGCCATGCGGGTCACGAACTCGGGCGAGTTCCTGCACACCGCACCGTGGTCGGTCGCCGACCAGGGCCGCCGCAACGTCAGCCACGGCTGCACCGGCATGAGCGACGCCAACGGCGAGTGGCTCTTCGGTCAGATGCGCATCGGCGACGTCGTCGAGACCACGGGCACCGACCGTCCCATGACGATGGGCAACGGCTACTCCGACTGGAACCTCAGCTGGGCGAAGTGGAAGGCCGGCTCGGCCCTCTGAGCCTCTGAGCGCCCCAGGCGTACGACGGAGGCCGGTCACCCTCGGGTGACCGGCCTCCGTCGCGCTCGGGGCCCGATCACGTATGCCGTCAGAGCGTCAGGGCGCCTGGGCGCCCTGGGCGTCAGGCTGCGCTGCGCTGCTCGAGCTCGCGGGCCGTCTCGACCGCGGCGCGCTGGACCGCCCGCGCGACGGGCGGGGTGGCCGACCCGAGGCCGCACGCCGGCGTCACGACGAGGTCGGCGAGCCGCGCGAGCGGGAGGCCGACGCGCGTCCAGGCCGCGACGAGGTCGTCGGCGAGCTGCGTCGCCCGGGTGCGCCCGCCGCCGGTGGGCACGGCTCCCGCGTGCAGCCGGATGCCGTCCTCGACGGCGACCGCGACCCCCTCCCACTCGCGGGGGCGCAGCAGCGAGGTGTCGAGCGAGAGCGCTCCCGGCCCCGCCGCCCGCAGCAGCGGCACCGGCGGCGACCCTGCGCAGCAGTGCACGACGGTCGGGCCGTCGTGGGCCTGGAGCACCGTCTGGAGCCCGCGGGCAGCGACCTGCGGGTCGAGGCTGGGCAGGCGCCCGAAGCCCGAGGCCGTCGGCAGGCGACCGGCGAGCACCGTCGGCAGGCTCGGCTCGTCGAGCTGGAGCACGACCTCGGCGCCCGGGACGAGGCGCCGCACCGCCGCGACGTGGAGGCGCACCCCCTCGGCGAGCGAGTCGACGAGGTCACGGCACGCGCCGTCGTCGACGACGACGCGCTCGCCCCGCTGGAGCCAGAGGCTCGCGGCGAGCGTCCACGGCCCGACGACCTGCAGCTTGAGGGGGCCGGTGTGCCCGTCGAAGGCCTCGGCGAGCTCGTCGAGGTCCTCCCGGAGCAGCGCGGCGGTGCGGGCGGCATCGAGGCCGGGACGGTCGACGAAGCGCCAGCCGACCGGCTGGAGGTCGACGGGCAGCTCGACGAGCAGGCCGGCCGTCCGGCCGATCATGTCGGCGCCCGGGCCGCGCTCGGGCAGCTCCGGCAGGTAGGGCAGCTCCCCGTCGAGCAGCTCGCGCACCTGCGCGAGCGCGTCGCGCACCGAGGTGCCGGGCCAGGAGCCGATGCCGGTTGCGAGCGTCACCGCGCCAGCCTAGGGGTGGGTGCGGACGGCGCGCCCCGCGGCCCGCGGGCGACCGCTCAGGAGGTGAACGCGTACGGCCCGAAACGACCCCATGCGACGACGGCGGCGAGGACGAGGAGCACGACGTTGACGACGATCATGGGCGTCTCGCCCCGGCGGGCGTGGGTCACGATCGCGCCGACCATGACGAGCACGAGACCCGTCGCCGCGAGGGGCACGAGCACGGGGGCCACCCCCGTCAGGGCCGGCAGCACCAGGCCCACCGCCGCGAGCACCTCGAGCACCCCGATGAGGCGGATCGTGCCCTGGCCGAAGCCCTCGGTCCAGCCCATGCCGGAGGCGGCGAGCTGCTCCTTGGAGCGGGCGAGCTTCATCCCCCCGCTGGCGAGGAACGCCACGGCGAGCAGACCGGCCAGGATCCAGAGAACGGTGTTCACGGCGTCACACGCCTTCCGACTCACTTGCGATTGACGTGAGGATTGACGTCAGCGTACGTCCAGTGACTTCAATGTTCAAGTGAAAGGTGGTTCTCGCGCTCACGGCCGCGCGCGCCGGATACGCTGAACCCATGCCGCAGTCGTCGACCCCGGAGGAGCGCGTCGAGAAGCGCGACGGCGAGCGTGACGACGAACCGCGCTGGCTCGACGCCGAGGAGCGCGAGACGTGGATGGCCTTGGCAAACCTCGTGATTCGCCTCCCGGCCGCGCTCGACGCACAGCTGCAGGGCGACGCGGGGATGAGCCACTTCGACTACCAGGTGATGGCCGGTCTCTCCGAGGCTCCCGAGCGCACCCTGCGGATGAGCGTCCTCGCGGCCTTCGCCGTCGGCTCGCTCTCGCGGCTCTCGCAGGTGGTCTCGAAGCTCGAGCGCCGCGGCTGGGTGACGCGCTCGCCCGACCCGGCGGACGGGCGCTACACGCTCGCGACGCTCACCGACGAGGGGTGGGCCACCGTCGTCGCGGCCGCCCCCGGGCACGTCGAGACCGTGCGCCGGCTCGTGCTCGACCCGCTCACCAGCGCCCAGGTGCGACAGCTCGCGACCATCGGGCACCGCATCGGCGACGCCATCGACCCCGGCGACGGGTGCGGTCGGCGCCGGGGCGCCGGGCGATGAGCGAGCCGGGAACCGTCCGACGCCGCGACTTCGCCGGACCGGACGACCTGCGCGCCATGCAGGACCTCTGCTCACGGGTGTGGTCGCCCACGACCCGCTTCCACCCGGGCCAGCTGGCGTGGAGCCGCTACCACCGCCCCGTCGACCCCGCCGTCCTCGACGCGTCGGAGGCGATCGCGCTGTGGACCGTGGGTGACCGCACCGTCGCGTTCGGCTGGGCGGAGGCTCCCGACTGGCTCGAGCTGCAGGTCGACCCCGACCACCCCGGGCTGGCCGTCGACGTGCTCGAGTGGTTCGAGGAGTGGAGCGACGCCGACGAGCAGTCGGCGATGGCCGTCGAGGGTGACGCCGTCGTCGAGGCCGCGCTCGCGGACGCCGGCTTCGAGCAGCGGCCCGACGACCCCTTCTTCACGCACCACGTGCGGGACCTCGAGTCGCTCCCGGCCGTTCCCGAACTGGCCGGGTACGCCGTCCGCGCCGTGCGCCCCGACGAGACCGCCGAGCGGGCCGCCGTCCACGCGGCCGCCTGGTCGGACCTCGGCCCGTCACGCGTCGACGCGGCCGCCTACCGGAGGCTCGGCCACGCGTGGCCCTACCGCTGCGACCTCGACCACGTGGCCGTCGACGCCTCCGGTGCGATGGTCGCCTCGGCCCTCGTGTGGCTCGACCCGGCGACCGGTGCCGGCCTCGTCGAGCCGGTCGGCTGCGTGCCCGGGCACCGGGGCCGGGGGCTCGCCGGGGCGGTCACGCTCTCGGCCCTGCACGCGCTGCGCGCGGCCGGGGGCGTCGTGGCGCAGGTGACCCCGCGGGGCGACGACGCCTACCCGGGCCCCCAGCGGCTCTACCGCTCGATCGGCTTCCGTCCCAGCGCCCGCGTCGTCACCTGGACCCGCGCGATCGACTGACCCCCGCTCGCCTGACCGGCTCAGCCGACCGGGGCGGCCGCGTCCGACCGCTCGAGCCGGGCCGCCGTGATGGTGGCCGACCCGATGACGCGGGTGCCCTCGTAGAGCACGACCGACTGGCCCGGGGCGACGCCGCGCACCCGTCCCTCGAGGCGCACCTCGACGCGGCCGTCCTGCGCCCACGCCCGGGCCGGGTACTCCTCGCCGTGGGCCCGCACCTGCGCCCCGACCTCCGCGACACCCTCGGGCGCCGGGCCGCACCAGCGGGCGTGCTCGCCGGTGATGGCGTTCACGCCGAGCAGGTCGGCGGTGCCGACGACGACCTGGTTCGACTCGGGCCGCACCTCGACCACGTAGCGCGGCTGCCCGTCGGGAGCCGGGCGCGACAGCGCGAGGCCCCGCCGCTGGCCGACGGTGTAGGCGAACGCCCCGCGGTGTCGGCCCACCACCTCGCCCGTGGTGTCGACGATCTCGCCGGGGGCCTCGCCGAGCTCGCGGGTCAGCCACCCCCGCGTGTCGCCGTCGGCGATGAAGCAGATGTCGTGGCTGTCGGGCTTCTTCGCGACGTAGAACCCACGCGCGGCGGCCTCCTCGCGGATCTGCGGCTTCGTCGTGTCGCCGAGCGGGAAGAACGAGCGGGCCAGCTGCTCGGCGTCGAGCACGCCGAGCACGTAGCTCTGGTCCTTGGCGGGGTCGACGGCCCGGTGCAGCTCGCGGACCACTCCACCTCCCGGCGCGGTGGTCTCGACGACCTGCGCGTAGTGGCCGGTCGCCACGGCGTCGAAGCCGAGGGCGAGCGCCTTGTCGAGCAGGGCCGCGAACTTGATCTTCTCGTTGCAGCGCAGGCAGGGGTTGGGGGTGCGCCCGGCGGCGTACTCGGCCCGGAAGTCGTCGACGACGTCGCGCGAGAAGCGGGAGGCCATGTCCCAGACGTAGAACGGGATGCCGAGCTGGTCGGCGACGCGCCGCGCGTCGCCGGCATCCTCGATGGTGCAGCAGCCGCGGGCCGACTCACGCAGCGTGGCGGCGCTCTGGCTCAGCGCGAGGTGCACCCCGACGACGTCGTGACCGGCGTCGATCATCCGGGCGGCCGCGACGGCCGAGTCGACGCCCCCGCTCATCGCCGCGACGACCCTCATGACGCGGTCGCCTCACGCGCGCGGCGGGCCCGCTCCACCGCGGCCGGCAGCGCCGCGATGACGGCGTCGACGTCGGCGCGGGTCGAGGTGTGCCCGAGCGTGAGCCGCAGCGCACCGCGCGCGTCGCTCTCGGGGATGCCCATGGCGAGGAGCACGTGGCTCGGCTGCGGCACGCCGGCCTGGCAGGCCGAACCGGTCGAGCACGACACCCCGGCGGCGTCGAGCAGGTAGAGCAGCGAGTCGCCGTCGCAGCCGGGCACGAGCAGGTGGGCGTTGCCGGGCAGGCGGCGCGTCGCGTCACCGCGCTCCCACACGCCCGTGGGTCGGATGTCGGGGGCGACGGTCATGGCCCGCTCGATCAGCTCGTCACGCAGGGCCACGAGCCGGGCGCTCTCGGCCTCCATCGTGGCCGTCGCCTCGACGAGGGCCGCGGCGAAGCCGACGATGGCAGGTGTGTCGAGCGTGCCGGAGCGCACCTGGCGCTCCTGCCCACCGCCGTGCGTCAGCGGCACGAGCCGGGCCTCGCGGCGGGCCACCAGCGCGCCGACGCCGATGGGGCCGCCGAGCTTGTGCGCGGTCACGGCCATCAGGTCCGCGCCGCTCGCGGCGAAGTCGACGGGCACGTGCCCGGCGGCCTGCACGGCGTCGGTGTGGAAGGGCACGCCGAACTCGTGGGCCACCTCGGCCAGCGCCGCGACGTCCTGCACCGCGCCGACCTCGTTGTTGGCCCACATCACCGACACGAGGGCGACGGCGCCGGGGTCCGCGGCGATCGCCGCGCGCACGGTCGCCGGCTCGACGACCCCCTCGGCCGTCGGCTCGAGCCACGTGACGGCGGCACCCTCGTGCGCGACGAGGTGCTCGACCGAGTCGAGCACGGCGTGGTGCTCGGTCGCGCCGACGAGCAGGCGCACCCGCGCGGGGTCGGCGTCGCGGCGGGCCCGGAACGTGCCCTTGACGGCGAGGTTGTCCGACTCGGTGCCTCCCGAGGTGAAGACCACCTCGGAGGGGCGGGCGCCGAGGCAGCGCGCGATCTTCTCGCGGGACTCCTCGACGACGCGCCGCGCGGCACGCCCGGTGCGGTGCAGCGACGACGGGTTGCCGACCACCATGAGCTGCTCGGTCATCGCCGCGAGGGCGCCCGGCAGCATCGGGGTCGTCGCCGCGTGGTCGAGGTAGGCAGTCACCTCCCGATTCTAGGACGGGCCCGCGACGCGCCCGAACCCGTCGTCGTCGCGCGCACCGCAGCGCACGTCCGACCTATGATCTGGCCCATGAGCGGCACGGGCGGCACGCACGAGGGCGACGGTCGCGGCACGCTGCGCGCCCCGACGGTCCACCGGGCCCTGGCGGCCCTCGCCTGCCCCGTGCTCGGCTACTTCGTCGCCCGGCTGCTCGTGCGCTTCGTCCCCGCCCTGCCCGCCGCCGTGCCGTATGCCGTGTGCCTGGCCGCAGCGCTCCTGCTCGGCTGGCGCGCGTGGTCGGCCCGGGTCGTGCTCGGCGAGGCCGACCTGCGGGTGCACAACACGCTCGCCACGACGACGATCGAGCGCCCCGCGGTGCGGCGTGTGTCCTCGACGGGGCGGGTGGAGTGGCTGCGGGGCGACCGGCGCCCGGTGCGGGTGCCGTCGGAGGCGCTCTCGGCGCCCTGGTGGACCTTCGGGGCTTCGGGGTCGGCATACGCCCACAACCGGGAGCGGGTCGAGAGCTGGACGCGACGGTCGACGCCCCGCCGGCCGGCCGAGCCCACCGAAGCCGGGGAGCCCACCGAAGGCGGCGAGCCCGCCGAGGCCACATAGCCGAACGCGACGCCCTGACGCGAGCGGGCCGACGGCATACGGGCTCGCCCGCACAGGCCACAGGCCGGGACCCCTGGTGGGACCCGGCCTGCGTGCGGTGTGGTGCGGTCAGTCCTTGGCGGCCTTGATCGCGTCGGTGGCCTGCGGGAGCACCGCGAAGAGGTCACCGACGACGCCGAAGTCGACGAGCTCGAAGATCGGGGCCTCGTTGTCCTTGTTGACGGCCACGATGGTCTTGCTCGTCTGCATGCCGGCACGGTGCTGGATCGCGCCGGAGATGCCGCAGGCGACGTAGAGCTGCGGGCTCACCTGCTTGCCGGTCTGGCCGACCTGCGAGGTGTGCGGGTACCACCCGGCGTCGACGGCCGCGCGGCTCGCGCCGACGGCCGCGCCGAGCGAGTCGGCGAAGTCCTCGACCTTGGAGAAGTCGCCGGCCGTGCCGCGACCGCCGGAGACGACGATGGCCGCCTCGGTCAGCTCGGGGCGACCGCTCGCCTGCTTCGGCTTCGACTCCACGATCTTGGCGCCCTTGGCGGCGTCGGACGGGGTGAAGTCGAGCACCTCGTCGGCGGCCGCGCCCGCGGCCTCCTCGGGCGTCGCCGAGTTCGGCTTGACCGCGACGATGGGCGTGCCCTTCGTGACGGTGGCCGACACGGTGTAGGAGCCGGCGAAGACCGACTGCGTCGTGGCCACGCCACCGTCGGCGGCCTGGACGTCGACGGCGTCGGTGATGAGGCCCGACTCGGTCTTGACCGCGAGACGGGCGGCGATCTCCTTGCCCTCGGGCGAGGACGGGACGAGGACCGCGGCCGGGGCCTTGTCGGCGACGAGCTGCGCGAGCAGCTCGGCCTGCGGCACGACGAGGTGCTCGAGCACCTCGGGCGACTCGACGCGGTAGACCTTCTCGGCGCCGAAGCGCGCGAGGGTCTCCTTGGCGGCGTCGAAGCCGGAGCCGACGAAGACGGCCGACGGCTCGCCGAGGCGGCGGGCGATCGTCAGCAGCTCGGACGTGGTCTTGCGCACCTTGCCGTCGACGTGGTCGACGAGGACGAGTACTTCAGCCATGGGGATCTCCTTTGCTGGCTGGAAAGGTCGGGGCAGGAACGGGTCAGACGAACTTGCGCTCGGTGAGGAAGGCGGCGAGCTTGCTGCCGCCGTCACCCTCGTCGGCGACGATCTCGCCCTGCGAGCGCGGCGGGCGTGCGGCGAAGGCGTCGACCTTCGTCCACGCGGCGTCGAGCCCGACCTGTGCGCCGTCGACCCCGAGGTCGGCCAGCGACCACTGCTCGACGGGCTTCTTCTTGGCGGCCATGATCCCCTTGAACGAGGGGTAGCGCGGCTCGTTGATCTGGTCGGTCACCGAGACGAGCGCCGGCAGCGTCGCTGTGATGGTCTGGGTCGAGGCGTCGCCGTCGCGGCGGATCGTCGCCGTGCTGCCCTCGACGGTGAGCTCGGAGGCGAACGTGACGGCCGGCAGGCCGAGTCGCTCGGCGAGCATCGCGGGCACGACGCCCATGGTGCCGTCGGTCGAGGCCATGCCGGTGACGACGAGGTCGACGTCGCCGATCTTGCGGATGGCCTCGGCGAGCACGAGCGAGGTCGCCACGGCGTCGGAGCCGTGGATCGCGTCGTCGCTGACGTGCACGCCCTTGTCGGCGCCCATCTGCAGGGCCTTCTTGATGGCGTCGGCAGCGGCGTCGGGGCCGACCGTGAGCACGGTCACCTCACCCTCGCCGGCCTCGACGATCTTGAGGGCCTCCTCGACCGCGTACTCGTCGAGCTCGGACAGCAGACCGTCGACGTTCTCGCGGTCGGTCGTGTTGTCAGATGCGTTGAACGTGCGCTCGGCCTGGGCGTCCGGCACGTACTTGACACAGACGACGATGTTCATGGGTGAACGTTCTCTTCCGTTGCTGGTGGTGGTGCTCGAAGGAGCTGCCGGAGGTCGCTCCGGCACTGCCGTCCATCCTCTCACTGAGCGCTCGCTCAGTTCGTACGCCGGCGGCGTGACGCTCACCACCAGCGTGCGGGCGGCGCGACCGACACCCGGCCCGCACCGTGCCCGCACCGTGCCGGCGGGCCGGCGGGCGGGCGGGCCGGCACGGCCGAAAAGCGTTGGCCCCGCGAGAGCCCGCCCCCGAGGATGGGCGCATGTCGCAGCCCTCCCCCAGCCCGACCCGCTCCCCCGGACCGCGCGTGGCGCTCGTCACCGGCGTCGGGCGCCGCCGCTCGATCGGGGCCGAGCTCGCGATCGGGCTCGCCACCGACGGATGGGACCTCGCGCTGGCGCACTGGCAGCCCTACGACGACCGGCTCGGCTACGAGCGCGGCGCCGACGACCCCGCCGCCGTCGCCGCGGCGTGCCGCGACCTCGGCAGCCGGGTCGAGCTGCTGCCCGGCGACCTCGCCGACCCGGCCACCCCGGAGGCCCTGGTCGCGGCCGCGACCGATCGACTCGGCCCCGTGACCGGGCTCGTGATGTCGCACTGCGAGTCGGTCGACAGCAGCATCCTCGACACCACCCTCGAGAGCTGGGACCGGCACTACGCGGTCAACGCCCGCGCGACGTGGCTGCTCATCCGCGCGGTCGCCGAGCGCCTGCCCGTCGTGGCGCCGGGCGGCCCGGCCGCCGCCCACGTCGTCGCGCTGACGAGCGACCACACGGCGCACAACCTGCCCTACGGCTCGAGCAAGGGGGCCCTCGACCGCATCGTCGTCGCGGCGGCGGTCGAGCTCGCCGACCGGGGCCTGCGGGCCAACGTCGTCAACCCGGGGCCGATCGACACCGGCTGGATGGACGACCGGATCCGGGCGCTCGGCGTGGCGGACACCCCGGCCGGCCGGCTCGGCACGCCGCGCGACACCGCCGACCTCGTCCGCTTCCTGCTCTCGGAGCAGGGCAGCTGGATGAACGGCCAGCTCCTCCTCAGCAACGGCGGGTTCAAGACCGCCTGACCGCGGGGCCGGCCCGCGCCGTCCGCCCGCCCAGCTCCAACCCGAACCGCGCCGTGGCGCAGTTGCAGCCACCCGGCATACGAGCGGGGCCCCGAACCGCGCCGTGGCGCACTTGCAGCCGCGAACCGGGCCGTATGCCGGCCGGAACCGCGCCGTGGCGCACTTGCAGCCACCCGGCATACGAGCGGGGCCCCCGAACCGCGCCGTGGCGCACTTGCAGCCGCGAACCGGGCCGTATGCCGGCCGGAACCGCGCCGTGGCGCACTTGCAGCCGAGCGGGACTGTGACCGGGTGGCGCGGGTGGCCGGTCGACGCGTCAGGAGCCGCCGGGGTCGGCCGTCTCGAGGAGGTGGAAGGCGGGCTCCTCGTAGGGGTGCGCGGACCTCAGGGCGGCGACGACGGCCGCCCGCAGCGAGCGGTCCAGCACGAGCTCGACCCGGTGCTCGGCGACGTGCTCGAGCTCGCCGACCGAGCCGATCGCGGGGCGGGCGCCGGCCATCGGCCGGAACCGCCCCGTGCCCGCGGTGACGAAGGCGCAGTCGCGGTAGTCGCCCACGGCTCCGGCGCCTGCGGCGAAGACCGCCGCGAGGACGTCCTCGGTCGACTCGACGGGCGAGTAGAACACGAGGACGTCCAGCGGCTCGGTCATCGACCCTCGAACTGCGCCTTGCCCGGGCCCTGCTCGACGAACGAGCTCATGCCGATCTCGCGGTCCTTCGTCGCGAAGAGCGAGGCGAAGAGCAGGCGCTCGATCTCGAGCCCCGTCTCGAGGTCGACCTCGAGACCGCGGTCGATGGCCTCCTTGGCGGCGCGGACGGCGTACGACGCCGCACCGACGAAGGTCGAGGCCCATTCGCGCGACGCGGTGTAGACGTCGACGGCCGGGACGACCTTGTCGGCGAGGCCGATCGCGAGCGCCTCGGACGCGTCGACGAAGCGGCCGCTGAAGATGATCTCCTTGGCCCGCGAGGCGCCGACGAGGCGCGAGAGGCGCTGCGTGCCGCCGGCGCCCGGGATGATGCCCAGCAGGATCTCGGGCTGACCGAGCTTCGCGTCGTCGGCGACGACCCGGAAGTCGCACGCGAGCGCGAGCTCGCAGCCGCCGCCGAGCGCGTAGCCGGTGATGGCCGCGATGACCGGCTTGGGGATGCGGGCCACCGAGCTGATCGAGCTCATGAGCGGGCCGGAGCGCTCGACCATGTCGGTGTACGACATGCCCTGCATCTCCTTGATGTCGGCCCCCGCCGCGAAGACGCGCTCGCCGCCGTAGACGATGACCGCCTTGACGTCGGGGCGCGCGGTCGCCTCCTCGGCGGCCGCCCGGATCTCCTCCTGGACCTGGACGTTGAGGGCGTTCATCTTCGGCCGGTCGAGGCGGATCGTGCCGATGTCGTCCTCGACCTCGAGCCGGACGAACTCGCCCATCAGGCGTCGCCGGGCGCGCCCGCGGGCGCGTCGTCCATCGGCAGCCAGGACTGGAAGAAGAACCCGACGCTCTGCAGGATGTGGTTGACCGAGAGCGGCACGAGGATGTCGAGGTCGGCGTTGGGGGTGATGACGTGCTCGGCCGAGACGACGAGGCTCTCCTGCACGAGCGAGAGCTTGACGATGTTGAGCTGCATCGTCATGTCGTTGCAGCGGGCGAGGCGCTCGTTCTGGTCGGGCGACACCGGGTCGGCGAGCTGCCACTGGCCGAAGAAGCGGACCAGGGCGAGGTCACCCTCGGCGACGCGCGCGAAGAGGGTCGTGCTCGTGCCCTGGTCGTCGACGATGGCGAACTCGAGGTCGCCGTCGCCGTCGACGGATGCGTCGAGCTCGAGTCCCTTGAGGACCTGCAGGATGCGGTCGCGCACCGGCGTGTCACTGACGGGGGCGCCGTTGGGGCCCGCGTCGGGCGTGCTCGGCATGAAGTTGGGCAGCGAAGTCGGATCGGTCATGCGTCAACCGTAACGAGGTCACGCGTGCGGGTCGATCCGCCCCCTACGCTCTGACACATGTGCCCGCCGCCGGAACCGACGCCCGACCTGCCCCCGGAGCTCGGTGCCCGGCTCACCGTGGACGGCGCGCAGTTCAGCGTCTACGCCGGCCACGCCCGGTCGGTCGAGGTGTGCCTCTTCGACACCGCCCCGGACGGCACGACGACCGAGCGGCGCGTGCCGCTGCGACACCGCGCGCACGGCACGTGGTTCGACGTCGTGCCCGGGGTGCGCGGCGGGCAGCGCTACGCCTTCCGCGTCGACGGCGACTGGGACCCGGAGCGCGCGCTGCTGCACAACCCGGCGAAGCTGCTCCTCGACCCCTACGCGCGCGCGATCGAGGGCGAGGTGCGCCTCGACCCCGCGCTCTACGGCCACCGCGTCGGCCCCGACCTGCGCGGTGACCTGTGGCAGCGCGACGACCGCGACTCGGCGCCGTTCATGCCGCGCTGCGTCATCGTCGATGACGAGTTCGACTGGGGCACAGACCGGTTCCCGCGGCGGTCGCTGACCGAGTCGCTCATCTACGAGGTGCACGTCGTCAACGCGACGAAGCTGCACCCTGGCGTGCCCGAGGCGCTCCGCGGGACGTATGCCGGCCTCGCCCACCCCGCGTTCGTCGAGCACCTGCTCGGCCTCGGCGTCACCGCCGTCGAGCTGCTGCCCGTGCACACCTTCACCCACGAGCCCGACCTCGTGCTCCGCGGCCTGACGAACCACTGGGGCTACAACACGCTCGGCTTCTTCGCCCCGCACGCCGCCTACGCCGTGGCGACCGACCCGCAGGGCGTCCTCGACGAGTTCAAGGGCATGGTCAAGGCGCTGCACGCCGCCGGCATCGAGGTGCTGCTCGACGTCGTCTACAACCACACCGCCGAGAACGAGCGGGACGGGATGACGCTCTCGTGGCGGGGCCTCGACCAGCGGGCCTACTACCGGCTCGACGCCCGGGGCCGCGACATCGACGTCACGGGGTGCGGCAACACCCTCGACCTGACGCACCCCGTCGTCGCCCGCCAGGTCCTCGACTCGCTGCGCTACTGGGTGGAGCAGTGCCACGTCGACGGCTTCCGCTTCGACCTCGCCGTGGCCCTCGGCCGGGGCAAGGACGACGGCTTCGACCGCGACCACCCCTTCCTCGTCGCGCTGCGCACCGATCCCGTGCTCTCACGCGCGAAGCTCGTGGCCGAGCCGTGGGACCTCGGCATCCACGGTTGGCGCACCGGCCAGTTCCCCCCGCCCTTCTCGGAGTGGAACGACCGCTACCGCGACGCCACGCGCACCTTCTGGCTGCGCGACCTCGCGGCGTCGACGGCCGGGGTGGCCGGCCACGGCGTGCGCGAGCTCGCGACCCGGCTTACCGGGTCGCAGGACCTCTTCGACACGCACGACCGCGGCACCATCGCGTCGGTCAACTTCGTCACGGCGCACGACGGCTTCACGTTGGCCGACCTGACGACCTACGACACGAAGCACAACGGCGCCAACGGCCACGCCGGCGCCGACGGCTCCAACGACAACCGGTCGTGGAACCACGGGGTCGAGGGCCGCACCGACTCCTGCGACGTCCAGGCCGCGCGCCGCCGGTCGATGCGCAACCTGCTGGGCACGCTGCTGCTCTCGACCGGCGTGCCGATGATCAACGCGGGTGACGAGCTCGGGCGCAGCCAGCGGGGCAACAACAACCCCTACTCGCAGGACAACGAGATCAGCTGGACGTCGTGGGACCTCGAGCCGTGGCAGGAGGACCTGCTCGCGACGACCCGTCACCTCGTGCGACTGCGGCGCGAACACCCGGTGCTGCGGCAGCGGGCGTTCTTCTCCGGCAGGCAGATCCACGAGGACGGTTCGACCGACCTCGCCTGGTTCGGCGCGGACGGCGAGCCGATGGGCAGCCGGTGGGACGGGCCGGCCGTGTCGGTGCTGCAGGCCCTCTACAACGGGGCGTGGCTCGACCACGAGTCCGTGCTCATCACCCTCAACGGGTCGGCGCGCCCGGTCGGGGTCACGCTGCCCGCGGCACCGGGCACGACGGCATACGTGCTCCTCTGGGACAGCGCGGACGACCGCCCGTCTCCGCCGGGGAGCCCGGTGGACGCCGGGACCGTGGTGACGGCCGTGGGCGCCTCGATGCAGGTGTGGAGTGTCGTCGAGGGCGGCTGACCCCCGCCCCGCCGCGGGCACCCGCCCGGCGGCGTCCTCCCCCGGACCCCGAGAGCCCGGACCCCCGCACAGGGGTCCGGGCTCTCGTCGATGCCTCCGGGGCGCGGGGCGCCGTTCAGGCGTTGCGGGCCAGACCCATCTCCGCGGCGCTCGCCAGCGACGCGTGGCGCGGCACGACGCGCACGCTGTAGCCGAACGAGCCCGTGCGGCGCAGCGGCTGCGAGCCGGCGAAGAGGTGGCGGCCGTCGTCGTAGGACTCGACGAGCGAGAGCGGCGCGACCTCCATGCCCCACAGCTCGTCGACGTCGTTGACGTGGCCGTGCACGAGCTGCACGTCGACGTCGGCGGGGTCGAGACCGTCGAGCGCGACGTAGGCCTTGAGGTCGAGCACGTCGCCGATCTGCGGGGAGTCCGACAGGCCGGAGGGCTCGACGTGCTCCACCTTGACGCGCGGCCACGCCTCACGGACCTTCGCCTTGTAGGCGGCGACGTCCTTGGCACCGGCGAAGTCCGATGCGGCGACGGCGCGACCGGCGCCGGCCGCCGGGCTGTAGAGCTGCTCGGTGTAGTCGGCGACCATGCGGCTCGCGAGGACCTTCGGGCCCAGCGTCTTGAGGGTGTGCGTCATCATCGCGATCCAGCCCTGCGGCAGGCCGTCGGCGTCGCGGTCGTAGAACTTGGCCGCCACGTCGTGCTCGATGAGGTCGTAGAGCGCGGCCGCCTCGATGTCGTCGCGGCGGTCGGGGTCCTCGACGCCGTCGGCCGTCGGGATGGCCCAGCCGTTGCGGCCGTCGAACCACTCGTCCCACCAGCCGTCGAGGATGGAGAGGTTGAGCCCGCCGTTGAGCGCGGCCTTCATGCCCGACGTGCCGCACGCCTCGAAGGGGCGCAGCGGGTTGTTGAGCCACACGTCGCAGCCCGGGTAGAGGTGCTGGGCCATGGCGATGTCGTAGTTCGGCAGGAAGACGATGCGGTGCCGCACGGCGGGGTCGTCGGCGAAGCGCACCATCTCCTGGATGAGGCGCTTGCCGGTCTCGTCGGCGGGGTGGGACTTGCCGGCGATGACGAGCTGCACGGGGCGCTCGGGGTGCAGCAGCAGGGCCTTGAGCCGCTCGGGGTCGCGCAGCATCAGCGTGAGGCGCTTGTAGGTCGGCACGCGGCGGGCGAAGCCGATCGTCAGCACGTCGGGGTCGAGCACGTCGTCGACCCAGCCGAGCTCGGCGTCCGAGGCGCCGCGCTTCTGCCACGAGGACTTGACCCGCCGGCGGGCGTCGGCGACGAGCTTCTCGCGCATCTCGCGCTTCGTCGACCACACCGCGTCGGCGGGCACCTCGTCGATGCGCTCCCAAGCGTCGTCGCCGGCGATGTCGGCGGTGCCGAGGTGCTTGCGCGCGACCTCGTAGACGGAGCGGTCGACCCACGTCGGGGCATGGACACCGTTGGTGATGCTGGAGATCGGCACCTCGACGTCGTCGAAGCCCGGCCACAGGCCGTCGAACATCTCCCGGCTCACGAGGCCGTGCAGCTGCGAGACGCCGTTGGCCCGCTGGGCGAGGCGCAGGCCCATGACGGCCATGTTGAAGATGCCCGACTGGCCGCCCTCGTAGTCCTCGGCGCCGAGGGCGAGCAGTCGCTCGACCGGCACCCCGGGGATGGCGTTCGGGCCCCCGAAGAAGAGGTTGATCTTCGCCGCGTCGAAGCGGTCGATACCGGCGGGCACCGGCGTGTGGGTCGTGAAGACGGTCGCGGACCGGACGGCCTCGAGGGCCTCGTCGAAGGTGAGGCCGTGGTCGCGCACGAGCTCGGTGATCCGCTCGACGCCGAGGAAGCCGGCGTGGCCCTCGTTCGTGTGGTAGACCTCCGGCGTCGGGGCACCGGAGAGGCGCGACCACAGGCGCAGCGCCCGCACGCCGCCGATGCCGAGGAGCAGCTCCTGCTCGAGGCGGGTGTCGCCGCCGCCGCCGTAGAGCGACTCGGTGACCCGGCGGGTCTGCTCGTCGTTGCCGGGCACGTCGGAGTCGAGGAGCAGGAGGGGCACCCGGCCGACCTGGGCCTTCCAGACGTGGGCGTGCAGCAGCCGGCCGGCCGGCAGGCTCACGGTGACGACGGCCGGCGTGCCGTCGGCCTCGCGGAGCAGCGAGAGCGGCAGCCCGTCGGGGTCGAGCACCGGGTAGGTCTCGACCTGCCAGCCGTCGCGGTTGAGCGACTGCTTGAAGTAGCCGGTCTTGTAGAACAGGCCGACGCCGACGATCGGCACGCCGAGGTCCGAGGCCGTCTTGAGGTGGTCGCCGGCGAGGATGCCGAGGCCGCCGGAGTACTGCGGCAGCACGGAGGTGATGCCGAACTCGGGGCTGAAGTAGGCGACGGCGGCGGGGGCGGCCCTGCCGGCGGCCTCCTGCTCGCGGCTCCACGTCTGGAACCAGCGCTCGTCGGTCAGGTAGTGCTCGAGGTCCTCGTTCGCGGCCACGACGCTGCCGACGAAGTCGTCGTCGGCGGCGAGCGCCGCCAGCTCGTCGGACGACAGGCGGGACAGCAGCTTGACGGGGTCCTCACCCGCCTGCGCCCACTTGCGCGGACTGATGCTCTCGAACAGGTCGCGGGTCGGCGGGTGCCACGACCAGCGCAGGTTGCTCGCGAGGACGCCGAGGCCCTCGATGCGGGTGGGCAGGACGGTGCGGACGCTGAAGCGACGGATGGCCTTCACAAGGGGACAGCATAGGGGGCGCCATGACGCGTTCTTGCAGATCTTGCAGGGACGTTTCGCCCCTCGGACGCCTCGGGCGCGGGAGGTGGGCCGAGCGCTGGTGATTCGCGCCAACTTCGATACGGTCGATCCCGTGACCGGCTCAGCGAAGAAGTCCCGTTCCAGCAGGCCAACCCCGGTGCGCAGCGCGTCACCCCGACGCGACGACGACACCCCGACCGCAGACACGGCATTCGTCGACGACACCGAGGCGGGTGCCGTCCACCTGGCGCCCGAGCACCCGGTGAGCACCCCGCCGACCGTGGCCGGGATGCCGGGTGGGGCGCTCCCGCTCGGGCGCATCCCCGTCAGCGACGTGCGCCCCCTCGTCGACGGCGGCACGACGCCGGCCAAGTCGGTCGTCGGCGAGGAGTTCACCGTGCGCGCCAAGGTCTTCCGCGAGGGCCACGACGCCGTCAACGCGACCGCCGTCCTGACCGACCCCGACGGCGGCGACCACTACGTCGCCATGCACAGCGACAACCCCGGGCTGTCCGAGTGGTCCGCGACCGTCGCGGCCGACCGGCCGGGCTGGTGGACCTACCGGGTGGAGGGCTGGTCGGACCCCTACGCGACGTGGGTGCACGACGCCGGCATCAAGATCGCCGCGGGCGTCGACGAGGACCTCATGTGCGCCGAGGGGGTCCGGGTGCTCGAGCGCTTCGCGGCCGCCGTGCGTGGGCAGGGCGTCGACGCGAGCGAGATCGACAAGGGCGTGCTCGCCCTCGCCGACACGCGCGAGCCCGCCGCCCACCGGTTCGGCGCCGCGACCTCGCCCGAGATCCTCGGGCTCGCCGCGCTCGTGCCCCTGCGCGAGTTCGTGTCGAGCTCGCCGTCGTACACGCTCCTCGTCGAGCGCGAGCGGGCGCTCTACGGCGCCTGGTACGAGATCTTCCCGCGCTCCGAGGGCGCGCACCGCGACGAGGAGACCGGCGAGTGGGTGTCGGGCACCTTCCGCACCGCCGCCGAGCGCCTGCCGGCCATCGCCGACATGGGTTTCGACGTCGTCTACCTCACGCCGATCCACCCGATCGGCACGACGGCCCGCAAGGGCCGCAACAACAGCCTGACCGCCGAGCCCGGCGACCCGGGGTCGCCCTACGCCATCGGCTCGCCCGACGGCGGGCACGACGCCATCCACCCCGACCTCGGCACCTTCGAGGACTTCGACGCCTTCGTCGCCGAGGCAGGGCGGGTCGGCCTCGAGGTGGCCCTCGACATCGCGCTGCAGGCCTCCCCCGACCACCCGTGGGTGCAGACCCACCCGGACCTGTTCACGACGCGCGCCGACGGCTCGATCGCGTATGCCGAGAACCCGCCGAAGAAGTACCAGGACATCTACCCGCTCAACTTCGACAACGACCCGGCCGGGGCGTACGCCGAGGTGCGGCGCGTCATCCAGGTCTGGCTCGACCACGGCGTGCGCATCTTCCGCGTCGACAACCCGCACACCAAGCCGGTCGCCTTCTGGCAGTGGCTGATCGCCGACGTCGCCCTGACCCACCCGGAGACGATCTGGCTCTCCGAGGCCTTCACGAAACCGGCCATGATGCACCAGCTCGCCAAGGCCGGCTTCCAGCAGAGCTACACCTACTACGCGTGGCGCAACGCCAAGTGGGAGCTCGAGGAGTACGGCCGCGAGCTGGCCGGCGAGGGCACCGGCTCGGCCTACATGCGCCCGTCCTTCTGGCCCACGACGCACGACATCCTGACGCCGTACATGCAGTACGGCGGCCCCACCGCGTGGAAGCTGCGCGCGGCCGTGGCCGCGACCATGTCGCCGACGTACGGCATCTACGCCGGCTACGAGCTCATGGAGCACGTCGCGCGCCCCGGTGCCGAGGAGCAGGTCGACAACGAGAAGTACGAGTACAAGGACCGCCAGTGGTACCTCTACGAGCCCGGCGGCCCGCTCGAGAGCCGCTCGCTCGCGTGGTACCTCAAGCGGCTCAACGACATCCGCGAGTGGCACCCGGCGCTGCGGTGGCTGCGCAACCTGCGGTTCCACGCGGCCGACGACGAGAACGTCCTCGTCTTCAGCAAGTCGAGGATCGTCGACCACGCGACGGGCGAGCGCGACACCGTCATCGTCATCGCCAACCTCGACCCGCACGCGACGCGTGAGACCTGGGTGCACCTCGACATGGAGGCGCTGGGTATGGCCACATGGTCCACGTTCGACGCGCACGACCACATCACCAACCAGACGTGGGAGTGGCGCTCGGAGAACTTCGTGCGGCTCGGCCCGGACTCCGAGCCCGTCCACATCATCCACGTGAGGAGCCACTGACCGCATGCAGGGACTCAACCTCTCCCAGCCGGGCCTCAAGCACGACCCGAAGTGGTTCAAGAAGGCCGTCTTCTACGAGGTCCTCGTGCGGGCCTTCGCCGACTCCAAGGGCGTCGGCGCCGGCGACTTCACCGGGCTGATCCAGCGCCTCGACTACCTCCAGTGGCTCGGCGTCGACTGCCTGTGGCTCCCGCCGTTCTACGCCTCGCCGCTGCGCGACGGCGGCTACGACATCTCGGACTACAAGGCGGTGCTGCCCGAGTTCGGCACGCTGCCGGAGTTCACCGAGCTCGTCTCGCAGGCGCATGCCCGCGGCATCCGCATCGTCACCGACCTCGTCATGAACCACACGAGCGACCAGCACCCGTGGTTCCAGGCCAGCCGGGCCGAGCCCGACGGACCGTACGGCGACTTCTACGTGTGGTCCGACACCGACGACGCCTACGACGACGCGCGCATCATCTTCGTCGACACCGAGGTGTCGAACTGGACCTTCGACCCCGTGCGCCGGCAGTTCTTCTGGCACCGCTTCTTCAGCCACCAGCCCGACCTCAACTTCGAGAACGAGGCCGTGCGCGAGGCGATGTTCGACATCGTCCGCTTCTGGATGGACCTCGGCATCGACGGCTTCCGCCTCGACGCCGTGCCCTACCTCTTCGAGGAGGAGGGGACCAACTGCGAGAACCTCCCCCGCACCCACGAGTTCCTCGCCGAGCTGCGGGCCATGGTCGACACGGAGTACCCCGGCCGCATCCTGCTCGCCGAGGCCAACCAGCCGCCGGCCGAGGTCGTCGACTACTTCGGCACCGACGACGCGCCCGAGTGCCAGATGTGCTTCCACTTCCCCGTCATGCCGCGCCTCTACTACTCGCTGCGCGAGGAGAAGGCGCAGCCGATCATCGACGTGCTCGCCGACACCCCGGCCATCCCGAACGGCACCCAGTGGGGCACCTTCCTGCGCAACCACGACGAGCTGACGCTCGAGATGGTGACGCCGGAGGAGCGCGCCGCGATGTACGGCTGGTACGCCCCCGACCCGCGCATGCGCGCCAACGTCGGCATCCGGCGCCGGCTCGCGCCCCTGCTCGACAACTCGCGGCCCGAGATCGAGCTGATCCATGCGCTCGTGCTCTCGCTCCCCGGCTCTCCGTGCCTCTACTACGGCGACGAGATCGGCATGGGCGACAACATCTGGCTCAACGACCGCGACGCGGTGCGCACGCCGATGCAGTGGACCCCCGACCGCAACGCGGGCTTCTCGAGCACCGACCCCGGCAAGCTCTACCTGCCGGTCATCAGCAGCCTCGTGTACCACTACAACAACGTCAACGTCGAGGCACAGATGGCCTCGTCGGCCTCGCTGCTGCACTGGGTGCGCGGCATGCTCCAGATCCGCAGCCGCCACCCGGTCTTCGGGCTCGGTGACTTCACCGTCGTGGGCGCCGACAACGACGCGGTGCTCGCCTACACCCGCGTGCTGCGGGGCGACCCGGACCACCCCGACGAGGCGGTGCTCTGCGTCAACAACCTCTCGAGCCGGCCGCAGGCGGCGACGATCCAGCTGCCCGAGCAGCTCTCGGGACGCCAGCTCATCGACCTCTTCGGCGGCAGCGGCTTCCCGTGGGTCGCCGACGACGGTCGCGTGACCCTGACCCTGGGCTCACGCGACTTCTTCTGGCTCCAGCTGCGCGGCGGGCAGGACAACGGCTGATGGCGACCATCCACCGCGGCGCGTCCATCGTGCCGACGAAGACCGAGATCGTGACCGCGTGGATGCCCCAGCAGCGGTGGTACCACGGCAAGGGCCACGTGCCGCAGCTGCGACGCGTCGGCGGCTTCCGGTTCGAGGACCCCGAGGGCGAGGTGGGGTGCGAGACGCTCCTGCTCGCCGACGAGGCCGTCAGCCCGGCCGTCGTCTACCAGGTACCGCTCACCTACCGCGCGGCACCGCTCGAGGGGGCCGAGCACGCGCTGCTCGGCACGATGGAGCACAGCGTGCTCGGCACGCGCTGGGTCTACGACGCGCCCCACGACCCGGTCTACGTCGCCCAGCTCGTCGCGACGATCCTCAGCGCCGGGGTCTCCGACGACGCCCAGGCATCCGTCGGCAGCAGCGCCCGCGCCACGGGCTCGAGCACCGGCCACGTCGCCGGCTCGGTGTCCTCCTCGACGGTGCTGACGGGCGAGCAGTCCAACACCTCCGTCATCTGCCGCATGACGGCCGCCGGCGGTGGACCGGGCGAGCCCATCATCGTCAAGGTCTTCCGCACCCTGCAGGACGGCGAGAACCCCGACGTCGTCGTCCAGTCGGCCCTGACGAGCGAGGGCTCCGACCGGGTGCCGATGGCCATCGGCCACCTCGCGGGGGCCTGGGACTCCCCCGAGGACGGTGCCGCCCAGCACGGCCACCTCGCCTTCGCCCAGGAGTTCATCCCCGGCGTCGAGGACGCCTGGCGCGTGGCCCTCGTCGCCGCGGCGGGCGGCACGGACTTCACGGCGCGGGCCCGCGACCTCGGCGTCGTCACGGCCCAGATCCACGCCGACCTGGCCCACGCCCTCGGCACCCACCCCGTGACGCCCGAGGCCCGCGAGGCCGTCGCCGCCTCGATGCGGCAGCGGTATGCCGCCGCCGTGGCCCTCGTGCCCGAGCTCGCCTCGCACGCCGCCGACGTCGACCGCGTCGTCGCCTCGGTGGGCGCGGCGGCCTGGCCGGCGCTCCAGCGCATCCACGGCGACTACCACCTCGGGCAGGTGCTCGACGTGTCCGAGCGCGGCTGGGTGGCGCTCGACTTCGAGGGCGAGCCCCTGCGACCGCTCGCCGAGCGGGTCCGACCCGACCTCACGGCGCGCGACGTGGCCGGCATGCTCCGCTCGTTCGACTACGCCGCCGGCTCGGTGGCCCTCTCCGACGCGGCGGTCGACGCCACCGCCTGGGCGGCCGACTGCCGCGCCGCCTTCCTCGAGGGCTACGCCTCGGTGGCCGGCCCGGCCGACGCCGACGCGACGACGCTGGTGCGGGCCCTCGAGCTCGACAAGGCGCTCTACGAGGTCGTCTACGAGGCCCGCAACCGGCCCTCGTGGCTGCCGATCCCGCTCGGCGCCGTCGAGCGGCTCATCACCGAGGAAGGCACCCCATGACCCCCGACACGAGCCAGGCACCCTCGCTCGACGAGGCGGCGATCAACGCGTTCCTCGGCGGTCGCAACGGCCAGCCGCACGACCTGCTCGGCCAGCACCTCGGCCCGGGCGGCCTGACGATCACCGCGTTCCGGCCCTTCGCCACCCGGGTCTCGGCCCGCCTCGACCCCGGCGACCGCGTCGAGCTGCAGCACGTGCGGGACGGCATCTGGTCGATGACCTCGCCCGACTTCACGCGCGCCCACGACTACCGCCTGCTCGTGGAGTACGGCGACGGCGTCGAGCACGAGCAGGACGACCCGTACCGCTTCGCGCCCACCCTCGGCGAGATCGACCGGCACCTCATCAACGAGGGTCGCCACGAGCAGCTGTGGACGGTCCTCGGGGCGCACGTGCGCCACTACCCCGGGCCGCTCGGCGAGGTCTGGGGCGTCTCGTTCGCGGTCTGGGCCCCCCGGGCCAAGGCCGTGCACGTCATCGGCGACTTCAACGACTGGGACCGGCGCTCGCACCCGATGCGTGCCCTCGGCGAGAGCGGGATCTGGGAGCTCTTCCTCCCCGGCGCCCGGGAGGGCATGAACTACCAGTTCGCGGTCCGCGGGCCCGACGAGCTCGTCCGGCTCAAGACCGACCCGATGGCCCGGATGACGGAGGTCGCGCCGAAGCAGGCCGCCATCGTCACCGAGACCCACTACGCGTGGCGCGACGACGACTGGATGGAGCACCGGCGCACGAGCAACGTCCACCAGGGGCCGATGAGCACCTACGAGGTGCACCTCGGCTCGTGGCGCCAGGAGCTCGGCTACCGGGGCCTGGCCGAGCACCTCGTCAACTACGTGCGCGACCTCGGGTTCACGCACGTCGAGTTCCTCCCCGTCATGGAGCACCCCTACGTGCCCTCGTGGGGCTACCACGTCACGGGCTACTACGCCGTGAGCTCGCGCTGGGGCACCCCCGACGACTTCCGCTTCCTCGTCGACGAGCTCCACCGGGCCGGCATCGGTGTCCTGCTCGACTGGGTGCCGGGCCACTTCGCGACGGACGAGTGGGCGCTCGCCCGCTTCGACGGCCTCCCCCTCTACGAGCACCCGGACCCGCGCAAGGGCTGGCACCCCGAGTGGGGCTCGAACATCTTCGACTACGGCCGTCCCGAGGTGCGCAACTTCCTCGTCGCGAACGCCATCTACTGGCTCGAGGAGTTCCACGTCGACGGCCTGCGCGTCGACGGCGTCGCCTCGATGCTCTACCTCGACTACGCCCGCAACGCCGGCGAGTGGGTGCCGAACAAGGACGGCGGACGCGAGAACCTCGAGGCCGTCGAGCTGCTCAAGGAGACGAACGGCACGGCCTACAAGCGGGTCGGCGGCATCGTCACCATCGCGGAGGAGTCGACGACGTGGCCCGGGGTCACGAAGCCGACGGACCAGGGCGGCCTCGGCTTCGGCTTCAAGTGGAACATGGGCTGGATGAACGACTCGCTGAAGTACCTCGGCGAGGAGCCCATCTACCGCAAGCACCACCACGGCAAGCTGACCTTCTCGCTCGTGTATGCGTTCGACGAGAACTTCGTGCTGCCGATCAGCCACGACGAGGTCGTGCACGGCAAGGGCTCGCTGCTGCGCAAGTCGCGCGGCCCGCGCGAGGAGCAGGTCGCGACGCTGCGCGCCTTCCTCGCCTACCTGTGGTGCCACCCCGGCAAGCAGCTGCTCTTCATGGGCTGCGAGTTCGGGCAGGAGTCGGAGTGGTCGGAGGGCCGCAGCCTCGACTGGTGGCTGCTCGACCAGCCGCTCCACTACCGCGTGCACAACCTCGTCAAGGACCTCAACGCCATCTACCGCAGCCACCCGGCGCTCTGGGAGCTCGACGCCGACCGCGCCGGCTTCGAGTGGCTCGAGGCCGACGACGCCGCGCACAACACGTTCTCGTGGCTGCGCCTCGGCCGGGGCGACCGCGCGACCGACGCCCCGGTCGTCGCCTGCGTCATGAACTTCAGCGGCCAGACGCAGGAGTCCTACCGCATCGGCCTCCCCCGCGGCGGCCGGTGGACCGTCGTGCTCGACACCGCCGGCTACCACCCCGACGCCCCGAGCAGCACCGGGCGCGTCGTCGAGGCACGTGAGGAGGCGTGGCACGACCAGCCGTATGCCGTCGACGTGACGGTGCCGCGCCTGTCGACCGTGTGGCTCGTGCCCGTCGACGAGCCTGCGGCCCGTGCCCTGGCCGGCACGGTGGTACCGGAGGCCGGCACCGGTCCCGACCACGCCCCCGCCCTGCCGGGCGAACCCACCGACGAGCAGCCCGACACCGTGCCCCCGACCTCGAACGGAGACCCGTCATGACCCACCCCCGCGCCGGTCAGCCCGCCCGGGCCGAGGACCTCGTCGACGTCGACGCCCTCGTCGGCGCCTACTACGACCTGCACCCGGACGTCGACGACCCGGACCAGCAGGTCGCGTTCGGCACCTCGGGCCACCGCGGCTCGAGCCTGCGCACGGCCTTCAACGAGGACCACATCCTCGCCACGACCCAGGCGATCGTCGACTACCGCACCTCGCAGGGCTTCGACGGCCCGCTCTTCATCGGCCGCGACACGCACGGCCTCTCCGAGCCCGCGTGGCGCTCGGCGCTCGAGGTGCTCGTCGCGAACGGGGTGCAGGTGCTCGTCGACGACCGGGACGGCTTCACCCCGACGCCGGCGGTCTCCCACGCCATCCTGCGGGCCAACCGCGGGAAGGCCCCCGACGCCGGCGGCCTCGCGGACGGCATCGTCGTCACGCCGTCGCACAACCCGCCGGCGGACGGTGGGTTCAAGTACAACCCTCCGCACGGCGGACCGGCCGACACCGACGCGACCTCGGTCATCGCCCGGCGGGCCAACGACCTCATCCGCGGCGGGCTGCGCGACGTGCGCCGGATGCCGTTCGAGCAGGCCCGCGGCGAGGCCGGCTCCTACGACTTCATGGGTACCTACGTCGACGACCTGCCCCACGTCGTCGACCTCGCACGGATCCGCGAGGCGGGCGTCCGCATCGGCGCCGACCCCTTGGGCGGCGCCTCGGTGCAGTACTGGGGCGAGATCGGCGAGCGCCACGGGCTCGACCTCACGGTCGTCAACCCGCGCGTCGACCCGCAGTGGGCGTTCATGACGCTCGACTGGGACGGCAAGATCCGCATGGACTGCAGCTCGCCCTCCGCCATGGCCTCGCTCATCCACGCGAAGGACTCCTACGACCTGTCGACCGGCAACGACGCCGACGCCGACCGGCACGGCATCGTCACCCCCGACGCCGGGCTGATGAACCCGAACCACTACCTCGCCGTCGCGATCCAGTACCTCTACGGCGGCGCCCGCCCGGGCTGGCCGGCCACGACGGCCATCGGCAAGACGCTCGTCTCCTCCTCGATGATCGACCGCGTGGCCGCCGACCTCGGCCGCACCCTGCTCGAGGTCCCGGTCGGCTTCAAGTGGTTCGTGCCCGGGCTGCTCGACGGTTCGGTCGGTTTCGGCGGCGAGGAGTCGGCGGGCGCGAGCTTCCTGCGCCAGGACGGCACCGTGTGGTCGACCGACAAGGACGGCATCCTGCTGGCCCTCCTCGCCTCCGAGATCCTCGCGGCCACGGGCCGGACCCCCAGCCAGCACTACGCCGAGCTGACGGCGCGACACGGCGACCCGGCATACGCCCGCATCGACGCAGCCGCGTCGCGCGAGGAGAAGGCGAAGCTCGCCGCGCTCTCGCCCGACGACGTGACCGCGGAGTCCCTTGCGGGAGAAGCGATCACGGGCAAGCTCACTGCAGCGCCGGGCAACGGCGCCAAGATCGGCGGCCTCAAGGTCACGACCGAGAGCGCCTGGTTCGCGGCTCGCCCGTCGGGCACCGAGGACGTCTACAAGATCTATGCCGAGTCGTTCCAGGGGCCCGAGCACCTCGCGCGCGTGCAGTCAGAGGCGAAGGACGTCGTCTCGGCCGCACTCGGCGGATGAGCGGGGCCG
Source organism: Terrabacter aeriphilus (assembly GCF_039542985.1). NCBI lineage: Bacteria > Bacillati > Actinomycetota > Actinomycetes > Micrococcales > Intrasporangiaceae > Terrabacter > Terrabacter aeriphilus. Next base: position 18,855 of record NZ_BAABIW010000011.1, on the reverse strand, counting down.
AGGAGCCCCTGCGCCGCGGCCGGCTCGTGCTCGTCACCGCCGCCGCGCCGGAGGAGCGCGGTGCGCTCGCCGCGGCGCTGCAGGTCCGGCTCGACCGCGCGGTCGTCGTCGACGGCGAGGCGCTCGAGCGCGCCGTCGTCGCCCCTGCCGACCGCGCCGGGTGGTCACGCCCGCCGACGGGCCCGATGCTGCGGATGCGCCTGCTGCGGTGGTCGGCCGCGCTGGCCGTTGCCGAGACCTACCAGCTCGAGGAGTTCGACGCGGTCGTCGTCGAGGACGCCCTCGGCGACGGGCTCGAGGACTTCCTCGACCTCGCGGCGCCCGAGCCGGTGCACGTCGTGGTCGTGCGGGGCGGCGCCGACCCGGCCACCCCGCACTGGGGGGTCTGGGTCGACGGTGACCGGCCGACGGACGCCGTGGCGGACGACGTGATCGCACGGCTGCCCGACGCGCGCGTCGTCACCGCCGACCAGCCCTGAGGCCGAGTGGGCTGGTCGGCCTGGAGGGCCCGGACGGCCTAGAAGAGGGCGCTCATCAGGGCCTTGCGGGCCCGGACGACGCGCTCGTCGCTCGTGCCGATGACCTCGAAGAGCTCGACGAGGTGCTCGCGCGCCCGGTTGCGGTCGGCGTCGGCCGTGATCCGCACCGTGTCGACGAGGCGCGCGAACGCGTCCTCGACGTGACCACCGAGCAGGTCGAGGTCGGCGACGAGGATCTGCGCGTCGACGTCGGCCGGGTCGGCGGCCGCTGCGGCACGCGCCGCCTGCAGGTCGGCGTCCTGCGTGCGCTGCATGAGCCCGACCTGGGCGAGGCCGAGCTTGGCGTCGGCGTCGGCCGGGCTCTGCGCGAGGGCCTCGCGGTAGGCGGCGGCCGCCCCGTCGAGGTCTCCCGCCTCGATCGCGTCGAACGCCTTCTGGTGCAGGGGCGGCAGCGGTGGCTCGACCTCGGCCTCGTCGGCCTCCGGGACCGCGGCGCCGGCCGCGACCGTGCCGGTCACGCCGTGCTGGGCCGCCAGCGCGAGCACCTGGTCGACGACGGCCGTGACCTGCGCCTCGGGCTGCACGCCCTCGAAGAGCGGCACGGGCTGGCCCTGCACGAAGGCGAAGCTGACGGGCACGGCCTGCACCTGGAAGGCCTGCAGGATGGTCGGGTTGGCGTCGACGTCGACGGTCACGAGCTGGAAGCGGCCGGCATACCGGTTCGCCACCGTGGTGAGCGTGGCGACGAAGTCCGCCGACTCCTGCAGGCGGCGCGACCACAGCACCATGACGACGGGGTGCTGGGCCGACGCCGCGATGACGTCGCGGATCGAGGCGTCAGTGCCCTCGATGACGACGGACGCACCGTCCGTCGAGGTGCCGGCCGCGCCGGAGGCGGGGCCAGCCGGCGGGGCCGGACGCTTGAGCGACGAGAGGTCGACGGCACCTCGAAGTGCTGCTGCGGTGAATGGCTGGTGACTCATAGATCAATCCTGTCTCACCGACCCGAGCCGGCGACGAGCTGGTCGGAGGCCGCGACGACGCGAGCCTGTCCCGACGCAGGGATGACGAACGCGATGATCTCGTTGGAGGTCAGGTTGGCCTCGGTGGTGATGGTCTTGATGCCGGTCAGCAGCGTGAGGTCCTTGGCCGGCGTCAGCTTGACCGGGGTCCGCATGGCGATGGCGTCGCTGCGCACGAGGTGGGCGAAGACGATGGCACCGGCGCCGTCCTTGAGGCGCAGCCCACCGAGCACGCCCTTGGGCTGGTGCTCCTGGGTGAACGCGCCCTGGTTGTTCAGGGCCTTCGACTGCGCCGTCGCGGAGGCGCGCAGCTGCTCCGAGAGGGGGTCGGCCGCGAGCAGCTTCGAGGTCGTCGGCGTCGGGAAGCGCACCAACGCGGCGAAGGCTGCCATGACGTCGTCGGGCGTCGCCACGAGGCCCTTGGCGTCGGCGACCGCCGCCGAGCCGTCGCTCGTCGGGTCGAGGGCGTCGAGCCTGGCGTCGGGGAGCATGGGCGTCACGGCCGCGACCTTGAACGTTCCAGCGTCTCCCACGAGCAGGACGAGCACCGCCGCGCCGGTCTTCTTGAGCGTCGTCTGGGCCAGGATCTGCTGCGGCGTGTCACCGGCTCGCGAGACGGCCAGCACCTTGACGCCGGTCGTCGCGAGCTCGGCCTCGGCCTTCTCCGCGGCGGTGCGTCCCGGCAGGGTCTTCGCGTACGCGTTGGCCGACTGCAGGGCCGCTCCGGTGAACGCCTTGGCGCGGGCCGCGCCACCGGTGGCCGATGCGTCCAGGGCGGCCGCCGCAGCAGCGGTCACGACACCGGTCGAGGTGGTCGAGGCCGCGTCGGGCGCGACCGCCGGGGTCGCCGAGGCACCGGAGCCGGCCGTGCCGTCGGCGCCGTCGTCGGCGTTGCCGGTGCACGCACCGAGGAGCGCGACGCCGGCGATCGCGGCGGCGAGGACTCGTCGTCGGGTCGCGGGGCGGGGCATGGAGGGGCCTTTCGATGACACAGGGGGATGGCCGATGACAGTCGGCAGGTCAACGATACGCGCCGGTAGCCGGGCTCCCCAACCGAACGCGAGAGGTGAGAACGACATTACGGACTTTACCGACAAACGATCACAGATCCGAGCACGGATGTCGCGTGCGTCACACTCTCCGGTCGGGCGTGGCGTCGGTCGCCGCAAGCGCCTCGGCCACCTCACCGGCCCCGGTGTCCTCACCCGGCCCCGGAGTCCTCACCCGTCCCCGTCGTCCCGTCGTCCCCGGGTGCCTCGAGGCGCCAGCCCGTGCCGTCGTGGCGGAGGCGCACGAGCGCGCCCGGCGGGAAGTCGTCGAGCGCCGCCCCCGGCAACGGCACGGACCCGTCGGCCGACACGACCGCATACTCCTCCCCGAGGCGCCCCTCGGCCCCGACCCGTCCGTCGCGGATCGTCACGGTCCGCGGCAGCCGCGCGGCGACGTCGGGGTCGTGGGTCACGACGACGACCGTGGAGCCGAGCCGTTCGTTGACCTCGCGCAGGGCGTCGAGCACCCGGTCTCGGGACTCGTGGTCGAGCTGGCTCGTCGGCTCGTCACCGAGCACGAGGCCCGGGTAGCAGGCGATGGCCACGGCGATGGCGGTCAGCTGCAGCTCGCCGGGGGTGAGGCCGGCGAGCGAGCGGCCGGCGAGGCCGCCGATGCCGAGCAGCTCGAGCACCTCGTCGGGGGCCGGCACGTCGCGGCCGAGCCGGCGGGCCCGCGCCTGGGCGAACTCCACGTTCTGACGCGGGGTGAGGTAGGGCAGCAGGTTGCGCGCCGCCCCCTGCAGGAGCAGGCCGACGTCGCCCGCGCGGAAGTCGTCGAGCTGTGCGGCCGTCAGCGCCTTGAGGTCCCGGTGGCCGATGTGGACCGCCCCGGCGCTCGGCGCCGTCAGTCCACCGAAGACGGTGAGCAGCGTCGACTTGCCGGCCCCGCTCGGTCCGAGCAGCCCGACCACCTCCCCCGCCGACACGCGCAGGTCGATGCCGGAGAGCGCGGCGACGTCGTGCCCCTCCGAGCGGTAGATGACGACGAGCCCCCGCGTCGTCACGTCGAGTCCCCGCCCCGCCGCGGCGGAAGGGGTGGCCCCGTCGCGGGGCGGGCGTGGCGGGTTCGACGTACGGGCGGCGCTCATGCGCTCTCCCGCACGCGCGCGACGGTCGAGCGCCGCGCGAGCCAGAGCCCGAGCACGACGGCGACGACCGAGAGCCACACCACCGTCGCGAGCGCCGCGAGCGCCATGGCCCCGAGGTTGGGGGTGAGGTCGGCGACGAACACGTCCGAGGGGGTCGTGAAGAACGGGATGAGCCCCAGCGACAGCCGTGACCCCAGCGCCCCGCACAGGGCGCCGACGACGACCGCGAGCACGATGACGACGAGCTGCTCGGCGATCCCGACGCGTCGCACGGTCGACCCGGGCACGCCCGCCAGCCGCAGCGCGGCGAGGTCCTTCGAGCGCCCCCGCCACGAGGTGATGGTCACGAGGACGAGCACGAGGGCGGCGAGGAGCAGCGCGAGGCCGCCGACCACGAGGCCGAGGCGCAGCCCCCAGGCCGACGCGGAGCGGTCGTAGGAGTCGAGCAGCTCCGCGCGGTCGGTCACCGAGCGCACACCGATGCCGGCGCCCTCGAGGGCCGCCGTCACCGCCGGCGCCCGGGAGCGGTCGCCGACGAGGACGTCGAGCGAGCCGGTCGCATAGAGACGCCCGGCCTCGGCGGCGAGCGCGTCGTAGTCGACGAGGACGACGTTCGTCACCCCCTGGGGGCCGTATGCCGCCCGTGCCTTCTCCGCGACCGGGACCGTGTTGCCGCTGAAGCCCGTGACGCCGTCGGGCGCCCGGGTGGGACCACCGGGTCCCGGCACGACGACGGCGGGCAGCCGGGGTCGGGTGAGGGTCGCCGTGATGACGCCCCCGGTCGAGCCGAAGCGGAGGTCCATCCGCTGCGGCGCCGAGGGGTTCACCGTGACCGCCGCGAAGCCGGGCACGCCGGCGTCCGCCCGGTCGAGCGCGAACGGCGACCCGTACGACTCCCACTGCTGCGCGCCGAGCGGCAGTGCAGGGGCCGTGCCCGTCCGGATGCCGAGCACCGTGAGCCGTCCGACGACGGCGCGCACCTCGTCGGGGTGCCGGTCGACGGAGATGCCGACGAGGGTGCAGGGGCTCGCGGCGCACGGCACCCGTGCGGTGAGGGTGCGCGGGCGCGAGGTGTCGAAGGGCACGAGGCCGAGGGCGACGGTGATCCCGCTGCCGTCGGGCCGCTGGAGCGACAGCGCCACGGGGACGGCGTCCGGCGGCCGGCGCGCTCCGGGCGTCACGCCGTCGAGCCCCGAGTCGCCGGCCGCGACGTCGGCCGTCACCGTCACCGCGACCGACGTGCCGGTGAGCACGGTCGACGGTGAGGCAGGCGCCGCGAGGGCCGCCCAGTCCGGGGCTGCGCCGGCCGGGGAGCCCGCAGGTCCCGAGGAGCCGGCACCACCCGGCGTCGCGGGCGTGCCCCCCGCGGGGAGGGCGACGCGGGGCATCGCGCTGGGCACGACCGCCACGGTGCCGAAGGCGCTCGCGTTCGGCGGGAGCAGCCGGGCGAGGGGCACGGCGTAGCTCGACGACGGGTCGAGCGTGCGCAGCGTCGAGCGCAGCAGGGCGGGCTCCTCGGAGTCGGTGTGCAGCACCACCTGCGCGCCCGCCTCGAGCGTGGCCCGCCCGTCGCGGTTGCGCGCGGCCGTGAGGTAGGCATCGGTGACGAAGACGGTGAGCGCCGTGGCCACCGTGACGATGGCGACGACGCGCCGCACCGCCGGGCGACGGGCGACCTGCACGGCGGTCAGTCCCGTGACGGCCCGGCCCCGACGGAGGGCGACGCGGCCCACCCCGCCGGCGACGGGCACGAGGAGCAGGGCGAGCAGCAGCCCGACCGCGAGGGCGAGGAGCGCAGGGGTCGCCATGGCGACCGGCCCCGACACGTCGCCGGTGACGATGGCGACCACGCCGGCGGCCGCGACGGCGATGATGACGGCGTCGAGCAGCCCGATCGCGAAGCCGCGCTGGCGCGGGGGGATGCGCCGCAGGAGGGAGGGGATCGGTTCGCGCAGCACCGGTCGCGACGTGACGACGACGGCACCCACCCCGGCGACGAGCGCGAGCCCGGCGGCGGCATACGCGGTCCACGGGACCTCGAAGGGCACCCCGGCGGGCAGCCACACGCGGCTCGCGACGAGGTCGGCTCCGACGGCGAGGCCGAAGCCGACCGGCACGCCGAGGGCCACGAGGAGGCCGAGCTCCGAGACGAGCATGCGGCGGGCCCCGCGGACGCCGTCGCCGCGCAGGCGCGCCAGGGCGATCTCGGGGCGACGCTGCTCGACGGCCGCCGACGACGCGAGGCCGAGGATGACGAGGGAGAAGAGGGCGAGCTGGCCGAGCAGGAGCGGCACGAGCACCGCCGCCTGGGCCTGCCCGGCGACGACGGTGCGGCCGATCTGGTCGAGGCCGCTCTGCACCCGCGGCGCGGTCGAGCCGCCGGTCGACGACGCGGACGCCGCCTCCAGGGCGGCGATCGCGTCGACGAGCCCCGGCAGCGAATCGACGGAGAGGTCGTCGCGGCGCAGCGTCGCGGTGAGCCGCAGCGTGCTGCCCGTCGGCGTCACGTCGAAGAAGGCCGGAGCGACGATGGGGGTGTCGACGCGGGGCACGGAGCCCAGGCCGACGGCGGCCTGCGTGCCCGCCCGCCCGGTCAGCCGCACGCCGAACCACGCGCCGTCGTCGTCGAGCGCGTCGTAGGTCCCCGAGATCCGCACGCGCCGCTCGGCGTCACCCGGCGCCGGCTGGCCGCCGGGCGTCGCCACGAGCGGCACCCGGTCACCGGTGCGCCAGCCCTCGAACGCCGCCTCGGCGGCCGAGACGAGCACCTCGCCGGCCGTCGTCGGGCACCGGCCCGTGACGATCTCGACGTCGGCGCAGCCCGCGAGGGGGGCGTAGGCCGTCGTCTGCACCCCCTGCCCACCCCGGGCCGGCGACATGCCGAGCACGACCTGCCCCGACACGAGCGCCACCGGGGCGTCGAAGGCCGACCGCACGGCCTGCGGGACGACGCGCTGCACCTGGGCGGGCGACGGCACCGCCCTCTCGGTGCTGCCCTGCTCGACGACGAGACCGGTGTCGACGACGGACGCCCGGGCCAGGGCGTCGCGGAGCAGCCCGTGCTCGAGGGCGCGGGCATAGAGCGGGCCGAGCACGGCGCTGCCGACGACGAGCGCCGACAGCAGGACCAGGGCCACCGCCTGCGCCCGCCGGTGCGTCACGGCCGCCCACGTGCGCGCGGCCCGGGACGAGGTCCTCGTCGCCGCGCCCGAACCGGCGCTCCGGCCTCCTTCCGTCCGCATCCTCACCGGCGCCGCACCACCCGTCCCTCGTCGAGGTGGATCTCGTGCCCCGCAGTGGCGGCCGCCTCCGGGTCGTGGGTCGCCATGACGACGGTCCTCCCGGTGGCGGCGAGGTCGTGCAGCAGGGCGAGCACCCGCTCGCGGTTCGCGTGGTCGAGCTCGGACGTGGGCTCGTCGGCCAGGAGCACGAGCGGTTGCGACGCGAGGGCGCGGGCCACCGCCACGCGCTGCTGCTGGCCGCCCGAGAGCTCCTCGATGAGGTGGTTGCCCGAGTCCTCGAGGCCCACGGCGAGCAGCGCCTGCTCGACCCGGTCACGAGCCTCGCTCGCCGGCAGCCCGGCGGCGACGAGGGGGACGAGGCAGTTCTCGGCCGCCGTGAGCACCGAGGCCAGGCCGTTGCCCTGCGGCACGACGGCGACGCCGAGCCGCACCGTGGTGTCGCGGGCCGCCTGCGGCGAGACCTCCTCCTCGCCCACCGTGACGCGCCCGGCGCACGTCGCCGTGTCGGCCAGGGCCCCGGCGAGCGCCCACAGGAGGGTGGACTTGCCCGCGCCGGACGGACCGGTCACGGCCAGCACCCCGCCCGGTGCGGCCTCGACCGTCACGTCGTCGAGGGCGACGACGTCTCCGAAGCGGACCCCGAGCCCCTCGGCGCGGACGGTGCCGGCCGAGAGTGCCTGCGGCGTGAGACGCACCATGCGCATCTCGACCGTCCCGGTCGGGTCGTGCTCCGCGCGTCCGCCCTCGTCGACGAAGCCGCGCCGTTCGTAGAAGGCGACGGCGCGCGCGTTCGCCTCGACGACCCAGAGGCTGGAGTCCCGGTCCCCGAGCAGCTCGTCGAGCAGCCGGTCGGCGACGCCCGTGCCCCGTGCCGCCGACGTCAGGTTGATGGCGTGGAGCTCCCACGGCGTGGGTGCGTCGTCGTCGTCGCGGCTCGGCCCGGCGCTCGCGAAGCCGGCGATGCCTCCGTCCGGGCCCACGACGACGAGCGTGCGGGCCTGCCCGCCTGCGTCGACGCGACGCCTCCATCCGGCGGCGCACCGCTCGTCGCTCAGGCCCGCGAGGTAGTCGGCCGGCATGACGTCGGCGTAGGCCTCACGCCACACCGCCATGTGCACACGGGCCAGCTCGTCGCAGTCCTCGGCGACGAGCGGCCTCAGCTGCCAGTCGGACTCACTCATCCCGCTGGCGGTCGAGGGCATCCTCGAGTCGTTCCAGCTTGCCGTCGAGCTCGCCCGTGAAGCCCGGACGGATGTCGGCCTTGAGCACGAGCCCGACACGCGGCGAGGTCTCCGCGAGCACGTCGCAGCACCGCTTGACGACAGCCATGCACTCGTCCCACTCCCCTTCGATCGTCGTGAACATCGCGTCGGTGCGGTGCGGCAGGCCCGAGTCGCGCACGATGCGGATGGCCCGGGCGACGGCATCGGACACGGAACCGGTGTCGTCGGCCGCGACGGTGGGGGCGACGGAGAAGGCGAGGAGCATGACGACACCGTATGCCGCCGGTGCCGTCGGGTGGGGCCGGGGCCACCCACGTCGTCGACCCGGTCGACTCAGAGCAGCTTGCGCACCGTCAGGGCCTCCTCGATGACCCGGAAGCCGAGGTCGACGTTGATCTGCACCATCCACGGGTTCTGCTCGTCGTTCATCGTCTGCACCGAGCGCCGGCCCGGGGCGAGCCGGGCGAGCTCGGCCAGGTTGGCCGCCTTGACGGCCATGCCGAGGCGGCGGCCGCGGTGCTCCGGGAGCACGAGCGTGCCCCACTGGAAGACGATGTCGGGGTCTCCCGTCGGCACGGAGAGGTCGGTGTAGGCCGCGACGACGCCCGTGGGACGGTGGACGGCGACGGCGGTCACCATGGTGCGGCCGGTGTCGCGCAGGTGCGTGAGGAGCGTCTCGTAGTCCTCGACCGTCATCGACTCGGGCTCGAACTCGACCTCGCCCGTGGGGGCGTCGAGGATGAGCCGGTTGGACGCGTCGCAGACGCCCTGACGCAGCTCGGGCGGCACCCCGTCGACGTGCACGCTGAGCTGGTAGTCGTCGCCCATCGCCTCGGCCGCGCGATGCAGCTCGGTCGTCAGCAGGTCCGGCGCGACCGGGAGCGGGAGCGACCGGACGATCTCGACGCTCGTCACCGAATACCCTCTGCGCCGGGCGAACTCGCGACTGGCGTGTGTCTCGCGGTCGCCGACCGGGACGAACACCTCGGTGAGGAGCATGTCTCGGCCGGCAGCCCGGGCGCGCTCCTCCAGCCAGTCGGCGAGGGCTGCGCCGACGCCCTGCCGCCGGTGCGCGGGGTCGACCTCGACGTGCGACCAGCACTTGTCCCGGTTGTCGCGTTCCGGGACGAAGAGGCGGGCCCAGCCGACGGGCGCGCCGTCGACGGTCGCGACGGCCGCCTCCTCGCGCTCGCCCGGGAACTCGAAGCGCACCATCTTGAGGAACTCGTCCTCGGTGCGCCGCACGGGCTGCACGCGCGACACGGCCTCGCTGCGTGCCGCCAGGCCGTGCAGCTCCTTGAGCATGACGTCGTCGTCACGGTCGAGCGGGAGGATGTCCATCCCCCGACGGTGGCACCACGCTCACCGGGCGCGCCATCGATTTACGCGCTGCGACCCGGCTCCCGGGCCCTCCCGACACGGGACCTGCCGGGCCCCGAACTCCGGCCGTGCAGGCGCACGGCCGGGTCCCACGGGTTGGTGTGTCGGGGCGGCCTGTGGAGGACGCGCTCGCGAGCCCGCCCGAGCCGGGCACGCTTCCGGGCATGGAGGCGGAGGCAGCGATCCGGAGGCTCGGGGGCACCGCCACGCGCGCGGAGCTGCGCCTGCTCGTGCCGAAGCGCCGCCTCCGACGCGCCGTCGAGCTCGGTGTCGTGCTGCGCCCGAGGGCCGGGCGCTACCTGCTCCCCGAGGTCGACACCACCCGGGCGCTGGCCCACGAGCTGAGCGCCGTGGTCTCGCTGCGCTCCGCCGCCCTCTCCCACGGCTGGAAGGTCAAGACCGTGCCTCCGCAGCCGGAGGTCACCGTTCCGCCGGGTCGCAAGATCAGCCCGCAGACCCGAGCGCGGGCGTCGGTCCTCACGTCGGCGCTCGAGGACGCGGACGTCGTGGCCGGCGTGACCGGACCGCTGCGCACCGTCGTCGACTGCGCCCGCCACCTCCCCCTGGACGAGGCGCTCGCGATCGCCGACTCGGCGCTGCGCTGCCGGGACCTCCGCCCCGCCCACCTGGCCCGTGCAGCCCATGACGTCCGAGGACCCGGTCGCCCGCGGGTGCTCCGCGTCCTGTCGCACGCGTCGGGCAAGGCGGCGAACCCCTTCGAGTCCGTGCTGCGCGCCATCGCCCTGGACGTGCCCGGACTCGACCTGCGGCCGCAGGTCGGCATCGCGCTCGCCGACGGCACACGTGTCGTGCCCGACCTCGTGGACTCCGGGCTGGGCATCGCCGTCGAGGCGGACAGCCACGAGTTCCACACGGGCAGAGGGCAGCTGACGAGCGACTGCTGGCGCTACGACGAGCTCGTGCTCGACGACTGGGCGGTCTACCGTTTCACCTGGGACCAGGTCATGTTCCGGCCGGCGTGGGTGCGCTCGGTGCTCGTCCGCGCCGAGCGCCGGGCCCGCGCGACACAGGAACTGGTCGCGTTGGCACGGGCCCACGCCTGAGGTGGCCGGGCGCCGGCCGGTTCGGGTGTCGGCGAGGACCGATCCCGGCGTCGGCTCAGGCGCCGACGTGCTCCACGAGGCGGTCCGCCGCCGCGTAGGGGTCCAAGCGGCCGGCGAGCACCTCGCGCGCGAGCGCCGCCACCCCCTCGTGGCCCTCGACGCGCGCGAACCGCGACCGCAGCGCCGCGAGCGCGATGGACTCGATCTCGTCCACCGCCCGGCGCTCCCGGCGGCGGCGCAGCTCGCCGCTCTCCTCGAGGAACGCCCGGTGCTTGTCGAGCGCCTCCATGACCTCGTCGACGCCGATCCGCTCTGCCGCAACGGTCTTGACGACGGGCGGTCGCCACAGCCCCGGCTCCGTGCGGTCACCGAGCGAGATCATGTGCCGGAGGTCGCGCACCGTGGCATCGGCGCCGTCGCGATCGGCCTTGTTGACGACGAAGACGTCCCCGATCTCGAGGATGCCGGCCTTGGCCGCCTGGATGCCGTCACCCATGCCGGGCGCGAGCAGCACGACCGAGGTGTCGGCGAGCCCGGCGACCTCCACCTCGGACTGGCCGACGCCGACGGTCTCGACGAGCACGACGTCGCAGCCCGCGGCGTCGAGCACCCGGATCGCCTGGGGCGTCGTGAAGGAGAGGCCGCCGAGATGGCCGCGGGAGGCCATCGACCGGATGTAGACCTCGGGGTCGAGCGCGTGGTCCTGCATGCGCACCCGGTCGCCCAGCAGCGCGCCGCCCGAGAAGGGTGAGCTCGGGTCGACCGCGAGGACGCCGACCCGCAGGCCCCGCTGGCGGAAGGCCCCGACGAGAGCGGTCGTCGTCGTCGACTTGCCGACGCCCGGCGAGCCCGTGAGCCCGATGACCCAGGCCCGTCCCGCGTGGGGGGCCAGCGCGGCCATGACGTCACGCAGGGCATCGTGGCCGTCCTCGACGAGCGAGATGAGGCGTGCGACCGCACGCGGCGAACCCGCCCTGGCCGACTCGACCAGGGCGGGGACGTCGACGGATCGGCGTGCCACGGAGAGGGTTTCGGCGCTCAGGCGGACTTGGGCACTCGCACGACCAGGGCGTCGCCCTGCCCGCCGCCACCGCAGAGCGCGGCCGCGCCCACGCCGCCACCGCGACGCTGGAGCTCGAGGGCGAGGTGGAGCGCGATGCGCGCGCCCGACATGCCGATGGGGTGGCCGAGCGCGATGGCCCCGCCGTTGACGTTCACCTTGTCGACGTCGATGCCGAGCTCCTTGGCCGAGGCCAGCCCGACGGCCGCGAACGCCTCGTTGATCTCGACGAGGTCGAGGTCGGCCGGCGTGATGCCCTCCTTCTCGCAGGCCCGGGCGATGGCGCGCGCGGGCTGCTGCTGGAGCGTGGAGTCGGGGCCGGCGACCATGCCGTGCGCGCCGATCTCGGCGAGCCACGTCAGGCCCAGCTCCTCGGCCTTGGCCCTGCTCATGACGACGACCGCAGCGGCGCCGTCGGAGATCTGCGACGCGGATCCGGCGGTGATGGTGCCGTCCTTGCTGAAGGCGGGGCGCAGGCCGCCGAGCGAGGCGGTCGTCGTGTCGGCACGGATGCCCTCGTCGCTCTTGAAGACGACCGGGTCGCCCTTGCGCTGCGGGATGCTGACGGGGACGACCTCGTCGTCGAAGAGGCCGTCCTTCCACGCCTTGGCGGCGAGCTGGTGGCTGCGCGCCGAGAACTCGTCCTGCTCCTCGCGCGTGAACGCCTGCTCGCCCGTGTTGGCCTGCTCGGTGAGCAGCCCCATGGCCTGGTCGGTGAAGGCGTCCCAGAGCCCGTCGAAGGCCATGTGGTCGCGCATCGTCACGTCGCCGTACTTGTAGCCCTCGCGCGACTTCGTCATGAGGTGCGGCGCGTTCGTCATCGACTCCTGGCCACCGGCGACGACGACGTCGACCTCGCCCGCGCGGATCAGCTGGTCGGCCATGGCGATCGCGTTGATGCCGGAGAGGCAGACCTTGTTGATCGTCAGCGCCGGCACCGTCATCGGGATGCCCGCGGCGTGGGCCGCCTGGCGGGCCGGGATCTGGCCGGCGCCGGCCTGCAGCACCTGGCCCATGATGACGTACTCGACCTGCTCCGGGGCGACGCCCGCCTTCTCGAGGGCGCCCCGGATGGCGACGCCACCGAGGTCCGATCCGGAGAAGTCCTTGAGCGAGCCGAGCAGACGCCCCATGGGGGTGCGCGCTCCGGCGACGATCACGGAGGTGGGACGGTCAGCAGTCATGGGTGGAGCCTCTTCCGACGTCATTGGGGATGTGCCGTCAACTGTAGACGGGGCCCGCCGCGGCCCAGCGCGGTGCATGACCAAGCGCACACGGCATACCCGTGCTGCGGGACGGGTCGCCGCCCTACGTTGGGACCATGAGCGCCACTCCCGAGCCCCTCTTCACGCACATCGACCACGTCGGCATCGCCGTGCCCGACCTCGACGCGGCCATCGCCTTCTACGCGGAGACGTACGGCATGACGCTGCTCCACGAGGAGACGAACGAGGAGCAGGGCGTGCGCGAGGCGATGATGGCGGTCGGCGGCTCCGGCTCCTGCATCCAGCTGCTCGCGCCCCTCTCCCCCGAGTCGACGATCGCGAAGTTCCTCGACCGCAGCGGACCCGGCATCCAGCAGCTCGCCTACCGCGTGGCCGACATCGACGCCGTCTGCGCGACCCTGCGCGAGCGCGGCCTGCGCCTGCTCTACGACACCCCGAAGCGCGGCACGAGCGACAGCCGGGTCAACTTCATCCACCCCAAGGATGCCGGCGGCGTCCTCGTCGAGCTCGTCGAGCCGGCCGGCACCGCCACGCACTGACGCGAAACCGAGACGACGCCGTCAGGCAGGGCGTCCCGAGGCCACGAGGTCCTGCACCGGCACCCCGAGGAGGCCGTCGCGCCGCAGCTGCTCGAGCAGCCGCGGCAGCGCCTCGACCGTGCGCGACCGGTCCAGCTCCTGCGGGTTCGGGCCGGCGATGCGGCCGCCGTCGTGGGCGAGCACGACGTCGCCGGGCCGGAGCCGGGCCGCCACCTCCTCGCCCGCCCGCGTGGGCCCGTCGGCCAGGGCCGACTCGAGGCACGCGCTCCAGAAGACCGACCGCAGGCCGAGGTCGCGGGTGCGCGCGGCGACCGCCCGGCTCGTCCACCCCCGCGGCGGCCGCACGAGACGCGCGCCGTCCGGGTCGTGCGCGGCCACGGCCGCGCCGCCGCGACGCAGCTGGTCGGTCACCGTCGCCCCGTCGAGGCGGTCGAGCCACAGGTGGTCGTGGGTGTGGTTCGAGAGCCGGTGCCCCTCCGCGACGACCCGCGCCGCGAGGTCGGGGTGGGCCTCGACGTTGCTGCCCACGGCGAAGAACGTACCGCGGCAACCGAACTCGCGCAGGATGTCGAGCACAGCGGGCGTGTAGCGGGGGTCGGGCCCGTCGTCGAACGTCAGGGCCACCCACCGCTCCGCCGTGCGCACCCTCGTCACACCGGACGGGTCCACGTCGTGCCGCAGGGCCGGGCTGTCCGTCTCGCGCCCGGGCCCGCCGGGGTGCATCGCCTCGTCGACCCGGGGCCAGGCGACGAGCGCGCACAGGCCGAGGCCGCCCGTCACGACCGATCGTCGCGACACGGCGGCGACGACGTCCCCCGGCTGCACGGCGTCAGTGTGGCGCAGCCGCTCCCCGCGCGTGGCCGTTTCGGCCGCGACCCACCCGCAGCAGTCCCACCGCCACGACGGCCAGCCACGGGTAGGCCGGCCACAGGGCCAGGCGCTCCAGGCCCCCGACCCACGTCGCGCCGCCGAGGCGCAGGCCGAACCCGGCAGCGGCTGCCAGCGTCACCGCGCCCACGACCCAGCCCGCCACGACGACCCCACGAGCCACCGCACCCGAGCGCCGCAGCGCCTCGGCGGTCGCGAGGACGGCAAGCGGCTGCAGCACGAAGACGGGCAGCGCCGCCACGACGTGCAGGCCCGGCTGCTGGTCGACCGGCACCAGACCGACCGCCGCCGCCGCGAGCGCCGAGACGACCCACAGGCCGACCGCCGCCGTCGCCCACCGCCCGGCCCCGAGCGCCGGCCGCAGCAGCACGGCGCCGGCCGCACGGAGCACGCCGAAGACGACGAACGCCGCGTTCATGCCGACGTGCCACGGCGAGCACACGTCGACGGGGCTGCCGCCGTGGCCCGGCGCGCACGTGAGCATCCCGAGCGCGCTGATCGTGTCGTCGCGCAGGGAGTAGGTCACCGACGCCGCGGCCGCGACGAGCAGCTCGACGAGCAGGTATGCCGGCTGCACGAGCCAGCACCCGGGCCCCGCCTGTCTGCCGCGCACCCCCAGAACCTACCCGCCCTCCCGCCGCCGCTCCCCCGCTCCCGACTTCCGGTGCTCCGACGGACCGCCGCGAGCACGCCGCGGCGGCGCGGTCCAGGTGTGGGGGCCACACGGCATAGGGCCTCATGGCGGTCGGTCGGCACACCGGGGACCCCGCGGAACGGCTCGTGACCCAGGTCACCTGTGGTGGCCGTCATACAACCGGCTACCCGTCGGTCACGTCTCGCTACGTTCGGTGGCACCACGCACTGCCTCGACCGACCAATGACGCTGCGACGTAAGGACCTTCAATGCAGGCCATCCGCGACGCCATCCTCTCCGGCGACCGAACCCAGGAGACCTACGCGACCATCGCGATCCCCGCGACGTATCGCGGGGCGACCGTCCACAAGGACGAGGTCGACATGTTCGAGGGCCTGCCGACGCGCGAGAAGGACCCGCGCCGGTCGCTGCACATCGACGAGGTGCCGGTGCCCGAGCTCGCCCCCGGCGAGGCGCTCGTGGCGGTCATGGCGAGCGCCATCAACTACAACACGGTCTGGACCTCGATCTTCGAGCCCGTCTCGACGTTCGGCTTCCTCGAGCGCTACGGCCGCACCTCCGAGTTCGCCCAGCGCCACGACCTGCCCTACCACGTCGTCGGCTCCGACCTCGCCGGCGTCATCCTGCGCACCGGCCCCGGCGTCACCAAGTGGAAGCCGGGCACCGAGGTCGTCGCGCACTGCCTCTCCGTCGAGCTCGAGGACGCCGAGGGCCACAACGACACGATGCTCGACCCGCAGCAGCGCATCTGGGGCTTCGAGACGAACTTCGGCGGCCTCGCCGAGCTCGCCGTCGTCAAGGCGAACCAGCTGATGCCCAAGCCCCGGCACCTCACCTGGGAGGAGGCCGCCTCCCCCGGCCTCGTCAACAGCACCGCCTACCGCCAGCTCGTGTCGAAGAACGGCGCGGCGATGAAGCTCGGCGACCGCGTGCTCATCTGGGGCGCCTCGGGCGGCCTCGGCTCCTACGCGACGCAGATGGCCCTCGCGGGCGGCGCGACGCCGATCTGCGTCGTCTCCTCCCCGGAGAAGGCCGAGATCTGCCGCGCCATGGGCGCCGAGCTCATCATCGACCGCAACGCCGAGGGCTACCGCTTCTGGAACGACGAGGGCACCGCGCAGGACCCCAAGGAGTGGCAGCGCCTGGGCAAGAGGATCCGCGAGCTGACCGGTGGCTACGACGTCGACATCGTCTTCGAGCACCCGGGCCGCGAGACCTTCGGGGCGAGCGTCTACGTCGCGCGCAAGGGCGGCACCATCGTGACCTGCGCCTCGACCTCGGGGTACATGCACGAGTACGACAACCGCTACCTGTGGATGAACCTCAAGCGCATCGTCAGCTCGCACTTCGCCAACTACCGCGAGGCGTGGGAGGCCAACGAGCTGATCAACCGCGGGCTCATCCAGCCGACCCTCAGCAAGACCTACCCGCTCGACGAGGTCGGCCAGGCCGCGCTCGACGTCCACCGCAACGCCCACCAGGGCAAGGTCGGCGTGCTCACGCTCGCGCCCGAGGCGGGTCTCGGCGTCACCGACCCCGACAAGCGGGCCGCCCTCGAGGGCGCGATCAACCGGTTCCGCAACCAGTAGCCGACGTGCCCCCGCCGCCGGTGGGCGACGGGGGCACGCGGGCGTTGGCCCTGGGCGGGCTCCGGTCAGCGCGACTCGAGGGCGCGGGTCAGCTGCTCCTCGGTGTCGGACGCGAGCTTCTCGAAGATCAGCTTCATCGCCGGCGCCGCCAGCTTGGCCGCGCCGTGCATCTCGAGGTCGGCGTCGTAGGTGATCTCGCTGCCGGTGCCCGAGGGCACCACGGTGATCGTGTCGGTCGAGGTGGCACTGTCGTTGCGCCCGACGAGCACGACCTTGGAGTCGGTCAGCTCGACGAGCTCGTACTCCAGCTCGGTCGTCACGCCGGCGATCTTCGAGACGTTGTGCCACTTCGCGCCGACGGCGACGGGACCGTCGCCGATGCGCGTGCAGGACTCGGTGCCCGGGTCCCACTCCTCGGCGTTGCTGAAGTCCTTGAGGTAGTCGACGACGACGGCCGGGGCCTTTTCGACGGTGAAGGTGCGCGAGACGCTGGGCATGGTGCTCTCCTCGGTGGTCGGGCGCCCACGGGCGACGCGGGCGTCGTGCTGTCGCTTGTCGTACCCGTCTGCCACCCCGCCGTATGCCGGAGGCACCGACCGGGCCCAACCGTGACCTCCTCGTCCCCCACCGTCCGCCCACCCGTCGGGCGACCCGGTGCCTCTCCCACGCCCACCCGGTGCCCGCCCACGCCCGCCCGGTCGCCGACACGCGGCCACCGCGCCCCGGCCCGCCCGGCGGCTGCCGTAGGCTCCCCGGGGTGAGCATCTGGGGACGGTGGACGCGCTACCGCCGCACCCAGCGCGCGCGGATCGCGGCGCTGCGAGCGCGCGACCTCGGCTTCGACGAGGACGCCCTGCACGCGGCCTACGGACGGGCGCCCCGCGGCGGGGAGGCACCGGCGACCGAGACGAACCGGCCGACCGGTGCGACGGAGCCGCCCGCGGGCGACGAGCCCCCGACCACGTCGGCGACGCCCGCGCCGAGCGGCCCCCCGGCCGAGGCCGCGGCGCCGCACCCGCTGGTCACCGCCCTGCCGCTCGAGCCCGCCCTGACGACCGGCACCGACACGCGCACGGCCCACGACGACGAGCCCGGTTCCGACGAACCCGTGCCCGACGACCCCGTGCCCGACGACCCCGTGCCCGACCCCGAGCCGGGCGGCGGCAAGGCCGGTCGGCGCGACTTCGGGCCGAGCGGCACCCCGTTCAACCGCCAGTCGCCCTTCTACATCGGCTTCGTCGGCGCCATCGGCGTGCTGACGGCCTACGCCGTCGTGCAGGCCATCGGTCAGCTGAGCACCGTCATCACCCTGCTCGTCATCTCGCTCTTCCTCACCCTGGCGCTCAACCCGCTCGTCGAGGCGCTGACCCGGCGCAACGTGCGCCGCGGGTGGGCCGTCACCATCGTCTTCATCGGTCTGCTCGGGGTCTTCACGCTCGTCGGGTGGGTCGTCATCCCGCCCGTCGCCCAGCAGGCCGGCGAGCTCACGTCCAACGCCCCGCGCATGCTCGACGACCTCCTGCGCAACCAGTGGGTGCAGGACGTCGACCACCGCTACCAGCTCGTCCAGCGGATCTCCGAGGAGGTCAACAAGCGGGTCGCCGACGGCAACCTCTGGGCGGGCGTCTTCGGCGGCGTGCTCGACGCCGGCAAGCTCATCGCCTCCGGCGTCTTCAGCGTGCTGACGGTCCTCGTGCTCACCCTCTACTTCGTCAGCTCGCTGCCGGCGGTCAAGCAGGCCGCCTACGCCCTGGTGCCCGCGAGCCGCCGGCCCCGCACGCGCTCGCTCGCCGAGGAGGTCATGCGGCGCGTCGGCTCCTACGCGATCGGCCAGGTGGCCGTCGCGGCCATCAACGCGTGCTTCGCGTGGATCATGATGAGCCTCATCGGCCTGAAGTTCGCCGCCGTGCTCGCCGTCGCCGTCGGCTTCCTCGGCCTCGTGCCGATGGTGGGTGCGACGCTCGGGGCCACCGTCGTGGCCGTCGTGGCCTTCTTCGACGAGCCGAAGAAGGCGCTCATCGTCATCATCTACTTCGTCGTCTACCAGCAGCTCGAGAACTATGCGGTGATGCCCCGCGTCATGCAGCGCACCGTGGCGGTGCCCGGCGCCGTCACCGTCGTGGCTGCGCTCGCGGGCGGCACGCTCCTCGGCATGCTGGGCGCGCTCCTCGCCATCCCGTTCGCGGCCGGCGCGCTGCTGCTCTACGAGGAGGTCCTCGTCCCCCGCCAGCGCCGGCACTAGCTGTACTAGGTCATGACGTTGGTGACAGACGGCTGACGGGTGGGAGTCCCTTCAGGGCGGTGTGGCGTCGTCGCGTGTTGTACGCCTGCAGCCAGGGGGCAAGGGCTGC